>NZ_JBMVJB010000006.1:0-80339 GCF_049893425.1 Streptococcus sp. VTCC 12886
ATCCTCCAGTTTGTTTTTTATAACAGTATACTGGAGGAAGGAGTGATTGGATAGATACCTTGTTATTGGGCAGTTACTTTGAGTCTGGCAATCCTTTCAATTGTCTTTCTATTTGACTTACCAACTCTTGTCAAAACCATCCTCCTCGTACTAGCACTTGCCATTACTTTGTTAGGACATCTAATCTTTCCAAAATACATTATCCGTAGAGAAAAAAGCTCAGACCACTAAATCTGAGCTTTTTCAAATGATATAGTCTTCAGTTTGCTTTTAGTAAAAGGCAACGAGTCACAGGCTGTACTGAAGTACGGCAAGGCGAGTTAACGAATTAATAAAAGATAAGCTGAATAACTATATTAGATAGCTTTTTCATCCAATCCCATCTTACGTTGAACAAATTTAACAAGCTCTACAATAACAATCATAAGGCCTGAACCAATGATTGCTACTAACCATTGTGTCATACTTAGATGTGTCACATGGAAGAATGTATTAAATCCTGGAATGACAATCGTTGCCATCAGTAGCAAGAAGGCTGCCGCAATAGACCAGTTAAAGAGTCTGTTTTTAAATGGTCCAACTGTGAAGATTGATTGATACACTGATTTCACGTTAAATGCATGCACTAATTGAATCAAACCAAGAGTCAAGTAAGACATAGTCAACGCATCTGCATGGATTTCTTCATATGTGCTATGTTCAGGGAAAATTAGCGCAAAACCATATACACCTAAAACTAACGCAGCTTGAAGAATACCTTGGTAAATAATAGAACTCATAACACCGCCTGAGAAGAAACTTGAGTTACGTCCACGAGGCTTGTGTTGCATCACACCAGGTTCAGCTGGTTCAACACCAAGGGCAATAGCTGGAAGAGTATCCGTTACCAAGTTAATCCATAAAAGATGAACTGGATCAAGTACATCCCAACCAAAGAGAGTTGCAAGGAAAATACACAATACTTCTGCAGTATTTGCTGACAAAAGGTACTGAATTGTCTTTTGAATATTTGAGAAGACCTTACGTCCTTCTTCAACCGCTACGATGATAGTAGCAAAGTTGTCATCTGCAAGAACCATATCAGATGCACCTTTAGAAACTTCTGTACCCGTAATACCCATCCCAATACCGATATCAGCAGTCTTAAGAGATGGCGCATCATTCACACCATCACCAGTCATAGCGACGACCTTGCCTTCGTTTTGCCATGCTTTTACAATACGAACCTTATGTTCTGGGGAAACACGAGCATAAACTGAATATTGTTTGAAAACTTTTTGGAATTCTTCATCTGTCAACTCATTGAGCTCAGCACCTGTGAATACACAGTCTTCAGTATCATTTGGATCAATGATACCAAGACGTTTCGCAATTGCTTCAGCAGTATCTTGGTGGTCACCAGTAATCATGATTGGACGGATGCCAGCTTCCTTAGCAACACGGACTGCTTCAGCCGCTTCAGGACGCTCAGGGTCAATCATACCAACCAAGCCTGAGAAGACAAGATCATTTTCAACAATGTCTGATTCCATAGTAGGCAAAGCATCTACATACTTGTAAGCCATCATCAAGACACGAAGTGCTTGTTTGGCCAAGTCCTTGTTAATAGCAAGAATAGCCTTTTTATCTGCATCTGTGATTGGACGGATTGTTCCATTTTCTTCGATTTGCGTTACACGTTTCAACAACTGGTCTGGAGCACCTTTGACAGCTACAAAGAAATTACCTGCAGCTTGTTGGTGAACTGTTGACATCAACTTACGTGTTGAGTCAAATGGTAATTCTGCCACACGAGGCTCAGAAACCAATACTTCACGAACGTCAAAGTTTTGATCCAAACCAAATTGAACAAGTGCCGTTTCAGTTGGATCACCAATCAATTTGCCTGTTGGGTCAACTTTTGTATCGTTGGCAAGGTTCATAACACGAAGCGTTGTATTGCTTGCATCCAAAGCTTCTTTAGCATCAATCAATTGACCGTTTGTATAGATTTTCTCAACAGTCATTTGGTTCATAGTCAATGTACCAGTCTTATCTGATGCAATGATTTCAGTTGAACCAAGAGTCTCAACGGCTGGCAATTTACGAATGATAGCGTTTCGTTTAGCCAATACTTGAGTACCAAGTGAAAGGATAACTGTTACAATGGCAGGCAAACCTTCAGGAATGGCTGCAACCGCAAGGGCAACAGATGTCATAAGGGCTGGCAAGATTCCTTCACCACGTACAAAAACTGAAACAGCCATAGTAATGGCAGCAATTGCAAGAATGGCATAGGTCAATACCTTGGACAATTGGTTCAGATTTTGTTTCAACGGTGTGTCTATTTCATCAGCATTAGCCAGCATTCCGGCGATGTGACCAACTTCAGTGTACATACCAGTATTCGTTACAACACCCAAACCACGACCATAGGTAACATTTGAGTTTTGGTAGGCCATATTAACACGGTCACCGATCGGTGCATCTTCTGCTAAAACTACTGATGAATCTTTATCAACCGGTACAGATTCACCTGTAAGAGCTGCCTCTTCAATTTTGAGGGAGTTAACTTCCAACAAACGCATATCAGCTGGGACAACATCGCCTGCTTCAAGCAAAACGATGTCCCCTGGTACTAAGTCTTTAGAATCCACTTCGACTACATGGTTGTCACGAAGCACACGCGCCACTGGACTTGACATGTCTTTCAGCGCTTCAATGGCCGCCTCTACTTGACCTTCTTGATAAACACCAAAAGCAGCGTTCAAAACAACTACGGCCAAGATGATGATGGCATCCGTCAAACCGCGAGAACCTTCTGTAATCACCGTCAAGATAGATGCAGCAATCAAAATAATAATCATCAAGTCTTTGAACTGATCTAAGAATTTAGCTAGAAGGGTACGCTTTTCACCCTCTTCCAATTCGTTACGACCATATTCTGCTAGACGTTTGCTTGCCTCATCACTAGACAAACCGTCTAAAGAAGACCCCATGCTTGACAATACTTGCTCTTCGCTCTGTGTATAAAACAAATCGCGTTTTTGTTCTTTTGACAATTTCCTTCTCCTTCTCGGTCCCTTTTTTACTTACAAATAAAAAAGAGACCTGTCTTATTAAAACAAGTCTCGCTATTTAATATATTGCCGGAAACAAGTCGGATTGACGACAATATCACGGATGAATCCGCTAGCTACTCCCTCGGTTTGATTTCTATTATACCAAAAATCCTCAGGAATTCAAGAAATATTTTCTTGAAAAAAATCATATGACAATTTTTCCCGACTTATTTCCATGAAATCGCCATATCATAGGAAGCAAACCGCTGTTGATTTTCCAATCCCATTAAATCATATTGCAGACGCAAGTGTTGTTCCGAGCGATTCAGCTGATAATTTTTAGTATTGGTTACAAAATGCTGAATCCCCATCGGTGTGGGAATGGTCACAATAACCTCTTTGTTAGAAATAAATCGCATGATAGACTTGGGAGTTGAAAAACGTGTCATGACAAGTTCTTCGTCATCACATTTGATAACAACTTTTTCTGCCTCGTCATTTACGAAAATTAGATAAAGATGCCCATCTTTTTCCTTAACTTCTACTTGAAATCGCTGATCAATGATTTCAACCTTTCCATCTAAATCGATTTCATTTTGTAATCGAATATGCATGTGTTCCTCCTACTCTTTATTTATTCTTGGAACAAAGGACGAGCGCAATAATGTAAATCCTGTATAGGAAGCAATGAAAACTACCAAAATTTTCAAATGGTTTATATCTAAATTTGACAGGAAAAAGGCTGCTGTCAGAACACCTAATACCCCTCCGACGATAATCCCAGGTACACCAGGCCAGTTGACTCGACCAGATTGGATAAACTGCTTGGCACCAGCTGTCATAATCATAGCAGCATTAAGCATCATAACAGGAAGAGCAACAGCGGGACTGATTCCCATCAATGAGAAGAAGATTAATTCCGGTGCATAGTTCCCAAGTCCCATACTCATCAACATCCCTACCATGAAGTCAAAGACCATCCCAAGTGCTAATTTCAACCCTGTTAAGCCCCTCACTTCATTTGTCAGATCCGCACCAGGATTGGTTAACATACGATAAACCATGAAACCTGCTGCAAGCACAAGTAAAATCCCCAAAATCCGTTGTACCTTCTGAGTATTCCAGGTCTGAGTAACCTTTGCCCCAACAAACGCTCCAGTAAAAGCTGCCGCTGCCATTGCAATAAGTGTCACAATGTCAACCTCGACAATTGTTATAAAAAGCAAGGCTTCTACTAAGACTGGGATAATGTGAGCTGTTGTCATCGTGGCTGGAATTCTTCGGTCATCCTCCACCAACTTTGTTAGCTTAAACATGGTTGTAGTCGTCGCAAATGTACCAATCCCCAAGGTGTCTAGCAGATCTGTGACATACCCAATGCCAAATCCTGTCCAAAATTTTTCAGTTAGAGAAATCTTATGTTTTTTTGCATAAGATAAAATGGTATAGAGCATCCAAATAATCAAACCGATAATGAGTATTTGGATGGCCCATAATATTAATTGATATTTCATTCCTCCATTATACTGAAAAAAGAAGACTTGGTACATAACAATATCCTTGTGTTTTAGAAAAAATAAGGAAAATATTAGCTTTTTCTGCTATAATGAAAGTATGATTGAAAAAGTATTTCGTGACCCCGTTCACAACTATGTTCACGTCGAGCAAGAACTTATTTACCATCTGATTAATACAAAAGAATTTCAACGACTACGACGCATCAAGCAGTTAGGAACAACTTCCTATACCTTCCATGGTGGTGAGCATAGTCGCTTTTCACATTGTCTCGGTGCCTATGAAATTGCCAGAAGAATCACTCAAAAATTTGAAGATAAATACCCAGATACTTGGGATTCAAATGAATCACTTTTGACCATGGTCGCGGCTCTATTACATGACGTCGGTCATGGTGCTTATTCTCATACCTTTGAGCGCCTATTTGATACCGACCATGAGGAAATGACGTGCACTATCATAACTAGCCCTGAAACTGAAATCAATGCATTACTGAAGCAAGTAACCCCTGATTTTCCAGAAAGAGTAGCCAGTGTGATTAACCATACTTACCCAAATAAACAGGTCGTTCAATTGATTTCTAGTCAAATTGACGTTGACCGCATGGATTATCTGCTACGAGATTCATATTTTACAGGTGCCAGCTACGGTGAATTTGACCTGACTAGAATATTTCGTGTCATTCGTCCTACAGAAAACGGCATTGCCTTTAAAGAATCTGGTATGCATGCGGTTGAGGATTACGTGCTCAGTCGTTACCAAATGTATATGCAAGTCTATTTCCATCCAGCAAGTCGCTCAATGGAGGTTTTGTTACAAAACTTACTCAATCGGGCAAAACTTCTGTATACTAGCGAGCAAGACTTCTTTGCGCGCACTTCCCCTCGCCTCTTGCCATTCTTTGAACATCGTATTCGTCTAACAGACTATCTCGCACTTGATGATGGCGTGATGAACACCTATTTTCAGTCTTGGATAGATGGCCCTGACCGTGTTTTATCTGATTTAGCAGAACGATATATCAATCGAAAGGTATTTAAATCTATTACATTTAAGAGCAATCAAGAAAATCAGTTGGATATTCTACGAAGTATTGTCGCTAAAGTAGGTTTTGATCCAGAATACTATACCGCAATCCACCACAATTTTGATTTACCTTATGATATATACAGACCAAATGCCGAAAAGAAACGAACACAAATTGAAATCTATCGTAAAGACGAAAGTTTGGTAGAGCTTTCTACTCTATCACCAATTGTCCACTCCCTATCTGGGACTATCCATGGCGACAGCCGATTTTATTTCCCAAAAGAAATGTTAGTGGATACAGGTATATTTGCCGAACAAAATGCTACTTTCCTTAGCTATATACATAATGATCATTTTAACATAGGAGACCTTTCTTCATGAGTATTAAACTTGTTGCTATCGATATTGATGGTACTCTTTTAAATAGCCAACGCCAAATTACGGCCGAAGTGCATGCAGCCATTCAAGAGGCCAAAAAAGCGGGTGTAAAAATTGTTATTGCTACAGGCCGCCCTATTTCTGGAGTCCGTGCCATCTTGGAAGAGCTCAACTTAACAGACACTGGTGACTATGTCATCACCTTTAACGGGGGACTGGTACAGGATGCCGCAACTGGTGAAGATATTGTAAAAGATACATTAAGCTATGATGACTATTCAGATATTGAATTGGTTGCTCGTAAATTTAACCTGCCCATGCATGCAAGTACAAAAGAAGGAATCTACACGGCCAACCGCAATATCGGAAAATACACTATCTACGAATCAACACTTGTAAGTGCTCCTATTTTCTACCGCACTCCTGAAGAAATGGTTGGTAAAGAGATTATCAAGACAATGATGGTAGACGAACCTGAAATCCTTGACGCTGCTATCCCACTACTTCCAACTAGTTTGACGGAGAAGTACAACGTGGCAAAATCAGCACCATTTTATTTGGAAATCACCCCTAAAACTGTTAACAAGGGACAAGCTATCATTCATCTAGCGGAAAAACTTGGTTTAACTATGGATCAAACGATGGCTATTGGTGATCAAGAAAATGATCGTCCAATGTTGGAGGTTGTTGGAAATCCAGTAGTCATGGAAAATGGTAATCCTGAATTGAAGAAAATCGCCAAGTATATCACTAAGTCAAACGATGAAGACGGTGTCGCATATGCATTAAGAGAATGGGTTCTAAAATAGTCTTGACTCTCATCTCTTTATCTCATAAATTAGAATTTGAAAAGGACTTAGATTTTGAAATCTAAAGTCCTTTTTCATATATTAGAAGTTCAACAAAGCCAAGAAGCTTTCTGCTTCGAGTGATGCACCACCTACAAGGGCACCGTCAACGTCTGGACAAGCCATATACTCAGCAATATTTTCAGGTTTTACTGAACCGCCGTATTGAACACGTACTTTGTCAGCAACTTCTTGACCAAAGTCAGCTGCAACAACATCGCGAACTGCTTTACACATTGTTTGCGCATCATCTTGAGTAGCTGATTTACCAGTACCGATTGCCCAGATTGGTTCGTAAGCAATTACCAATGAAGCGACTTGCTCAGCTGATAAACCTTTCAAAGCTGCAGAAACTTGAGCTCCTACGAATTCAACTGCTTTACCAGCTTCGTAAGTTTCAAGAGATTCACCACAACAGATGATTGGAGTCATTCCATTACGGAAAATTGCATGGGCTTTCTTGTTAATATCTTCGTCTGTTTCATGGAAGTAATCACGACGTTCAGAGTGACCGATAACAACATAGTCAACGCCCATTTCAGCTAATACTTTTGGAGAAGTTTCACCAGTGAAGGCGCCTGCATCTTCAAAGTAGCAGTTTTGAGCAGCAACTTTCAATTCAGAATCTTTAGCAAACCACAAGAGAGCGCTCAAATCTACAGCTGGAGCTGCGATAGCTGCTTCAATTTTATCGCCTGCAGGCAATTTTCCTGCAATCGCCTCAACGAAAGCTTGTGCTTCTTGAGGGTTTTTATTCATTTTCCAGTTACCGGCAATGATTGGTTTACGTGACATTTCACATACCTCTTCTTTTTTATTTTACAAGGTTCATTATAGCATAATCTCAGCGAAGATTAAAGAATTTCTGTGTATTTTATGAATACTTACAGAAAAACTCTCTACCACCTGGTAGAGAGTTACAATTTTTGTTGTCTGACAAATAATTGTTAAATCTGGGAACTCAATCGAATTAAGCTTCGATTTCTGTAACCATACCTGAACCAACAGTACGTCCACCTTCACGGATAGAGAAAGTAGTACCTTGTTCAACGGCGATTGGGTGGATCAATTCAACGTCGATAGTAACGTTATCACCAGGCATTACCATTTCAATACCTTCTGGCAATTTGATTGAACCAGTTACGTCAGTTGTACGGAAGTAGAACTGTGGACGGTAGTTGTCGAAGAATGGAGTGTGACGTCCACCTTCTTCTTTAGTAAGGATGTAAACTTCACCTTTAAATTTAGTGTGTGGGTTGATTGAACCTGGTTTAGAGATAACTTGACCACGTTCGATTTCATCACGTTGTACACCACGAAGAAGCACACCAACGTTATCGCCGGCAAGACCTTCGTCAAGTTGTTTACGGAACATTTCAACACCAGTAACAATTGCTTTAGTTTTTTCTTCTTTAAGACCAACGATTTCAATTTCGTCGTTAACACGAACTGTACCACGGTCGATACGTCCTGATGCTACAGTACCACGACCAGTGATTGAGAATACGTCTTCGACTGGAAGCAACAATGGTTTGTCAATGTCGCGTTCTGGTTCTGGAATGTACTCATCAACAGTGTTCATCAATTCCATAACGATGTCTTCGTACTTAGTGTCACCTTCAAGGGCTTTAAGAGCTGAACCTTTGATAACTGGAAGATCATCACCTGGGAAATCGTATTCTGAAAGAAGGTCACGGATTTCCATTTCAACCAATTCAAGCAATTCTTCATCGTCAACCAAGTCAATTTTGTTCATGAAGACGATAAGGTGTTTAACACCAACCTGACGTGAAAGAAGGATGTGCTCACGAGTTTGTGGCATTGGACCGTCAGTTGAAGCTACTACAAGGATCGCACCGTCCATTTGGGCAGCACCAGTGATCATGTTTTTAACGTAGTCCGCGTGTCCTGGAGCGTCGATGTGAGCATAGTGACGTTTTTCAGTTTCGTACTCAACGTGTGCAGTGTTGATAGTGATACCGCGTTCACGTTCTTCTGGAGCAGCATCGATAGACGCATAGTCTTTAGGTTGGTTAACTGATGAAGGCAAGCGACGTGCCAATACAGTTGTGATAGCTGCAGTCAAAGTAGTTTTACCGTGGTCAACGTGTCCAATTGTACCAATGTTAACGTGGGGTTTACTACGATCGTATTTTTCTTTTGCCATTTTGGTAAAAGCCTCCAATAAAATATATTTTATAGATAGACAGTAGGCAATACGGTCTAACTTTACCTTACTATTCTATCAAATTGTAGCAGAATTGCAAGCATTTTCTATCGTTTTTTAATTTATACCCCTTCTACAAGGGCTACTCCCCCCGCTTGTAACACTTTTTTTAGTCCAGTTCCCTCTATACCATTGGCTAAAATGACTTGCTGATCTCCTGACAGGGGCACTGACATTTCCCCTTGGTTGAAATAGATCGTAAGTGACTGATTGCCATCCTTATAAGTCATGAGAAGTAACTGATCTTCCGTAGACTGAAGTGAGAATGTTCCCGTCAAAATAAGATGTTGATAAGACTTCCTTAGGTGAATCATTTCTTTCACAAATGCTTGTAACTCTTTGTCCTGCTGTTCTTCTTTCCAAGGCATAACCCTACGACAATCTGGATCTTCCCCACCAATCATCCCAACTTCTGTTCCATAATAGATGCACGGACTTCCTACTTGGAAGAACAGAGCAATCAAGGCTGATTTTACTGCATCCGTATTTCCATTTGCTGTCGTCAAAATGCGTTCTGTATCATGTGAATCTAAAAGATTAAATAACACTTCTCTTGACTGTTGACGATAGGTGAACCGCTGACTATTCAAGGAAGCGAGGAATTCATCACATGTTTGTTCTCCCTTTAGGAAGAATGTTTTTATTGCGTTGGCAAGCGGATAATTCATTACTGAATGGTGCTCGTCTCCAATCAGCCATGATTGAGCGCTATGCCAAATTTCTCCTAGAATATAAAAATCGGGTTTGACAGATAGAACTGTCTTACGGAATTCTTTCCAAAATTGATGATCAATCTCATTAGCTACATCCAAGCGCCAGGCATCGATGTCACATTCCTCAATCCAATACCGTGCAACACCCAAAAGATAATTCCTCACTTCGGAGTTTGATGTATTGAGTTTGGGCATTTCTCCATGAAAGGCAAAGGTCTCATAATGCAGATTTTCTTTACCATCATGAACTTCAACCAATGGAAACCGATCAATGTGAAACCAATCTCGATAAACTGATTGCTCTCCATTTTTAAGGACATCCTGCCACTGCTTAGATTGATAACCAATATGATTAAACACAGCATCTAACATGACCTTAATGCCACGGTTATGAGCTTCCTTAATCAGCTCCTTCAAGTCGTCTGTAGTACCAAATTGAGGATCAATTTGATAGTAGTCACTCGTATCGTACTTATGATTGCTCGGCGCTATAAAAATAGGACAAAGATACAAACCTGTGATGCCCAAGTCTTGTAGATAGTCTAAATGCTCAGTAATTCCTGCTAAATCACCACCAAAAAAATCACTTGTAGTTGGAGCCAAGTCTGGATTCCAATCTCTATACTCCTGTTTATTAGTATTTTTCTTTCCTCTAGCGAACCGTTCAGGAAAAATCTGATACCAAATTGTTTCCGAAACCCAACTTGGTACTTGACATCGATCAGCTTCATGCAAGTAAGGCAACTTGAAACCGTTCATAAATTGACTAATGTTATTACTTGTAGCATCCAGTGGACCAACATCTCCAAATAGAATCTGTTTCCCATCATACCCCGTCAATTCAAACAAGTACTGCAATCTGGCAAAATCAGCTCCGACTTCCACTTGCCAATAATCAAATAGCTGATCACTAGCTACAATTTCCATTTCTGTTTGGTATTGATAGCCTTGTTGGTAAAAAATAAAGGGGTCTCCATGGTGTACACGTATTAACTGTACATTATTCCTTTTGGTTCTGAAACGAAGATGAACCACATTTTTCTTATATAAATATGCATACTCTGAATCAGGACGATGAAAAAGAGCTGTCAATTCTATCATAATTGCTACCTCCTAGCCTACCTATTTTAACATTCTTCCAATATTCATGCAAACGTTTTCTTTGTCTGGTGGTAACTATCGCATCAAAAAATATTCCCACGAAATGAAAAAAGGCATCCGTATAATTTCCTTACGGACGCCGATTCTATGTCTTTTTTGGAAGGTATGCAATTTCATACTTGAAGAAAGCTTTCCTTACTTTCGATACATTCAAATTCCTATCAACTAATACCCAATAGTCAAGTTGATAATAGGGTTGCATGGGTATAGAGGCCCCAATACTCGAAGCATATACCCACTGTTTCCCTTCAAATTGTCCGAAATCTTCTGCTTTACCTGTAAGGATAATTCCAGCAAATTCAAGTTTATTGATATCTTCTTGCTTAGTAAAATCAGTTTCTCCGAATTTGTCTACATAGCTCTCTAAGATTCCTCTTGCTGAAGGAGACAGGCTATAGTTATTATATTCCAGCAAGATTTTCATAGCATTAATTGGACTTTTATATGGAAATTGCATATCTGAATATTCCTCTTGCGTTACTGCAACTACATCATCATAATCCATTCCAAATATGCTGACTAAAGGCAGGTCTTCTACTCTTGTTTGACTGCTATTTGTTCCTATCCAATACCAATTTTTTTTGAGATTGCTAGGAATCATATCTTTTATTTCCCTAAATGTGTATTTCCTATCAAATGTAATAGCTATCTCGACCAATTGGCCCTGCATGTCTTTAACAAATGATAATTCATTTCCTGCACGATTGTCAAGGTATTCGGTATTATAGAAAACTGGAATTTTGGAATTACTATCTTGATGATACTGATAGTCACCAGAAGTTAGCGGAAAGTATTGTCCAAAATTTGAAAAGATTCCATAAATACTATACTCTACCACCAAATGCCCAAATGCAATTGGGACACCTGCAAGATTTTTCAATAATGAATAATCGATGTAGCCTGAGACAATACCTGTCTGGTTCACGAAGGTCATGTTTGGTTCTACATTGGGATAAGCCACTTGAAAAGTTGCATCAAATAATTCCTCTGCTTGCTTACTACGATAATCAGAAAAAATTCGTAATGCAAAAATCCCACTTACCAATAAAGTAAATACTAAGCAACTAGCGAGGAGAACTGTTTTCCAAAGTTGTTTTCGTTTATTTTTCTTCGTTGCTATTTCAAAAGATTTCATCTTCATACCCTCTCTCTTTTAATAATTTCGCCACTTGTTTTCTAGCTCTAAACAGATGAATTTTTACCCAACTCTGACTGTAACCTAAAATATGCCCTATCTCCTTGACACTCATATTTTGAAAATAGTAAAGCTCAATCCACAACCTTGTCTTGACTAGGCAACTCATTCACTGCTTGTTAGAGCTCCTCATAGTTTTTTGATCATATAGAACAAGCATATCTTGTCTGAAAAAATCTCTCTGAAGAATTTCATGATAGTGTTTGTCACGTCTGTACTTGTCAATATATGTACGGACTGCTGAACGATACAGCCAAGCTCGCATCTTTTCAAAAGGAAGGACAATATCTGATTCTAGAATTTTTACAAGAACATCTTGGGCAATATCCTGGCTATCCGCGCGTGTTGCCCCTGATTTTCGCAGATAAAAGGAAATCTCCTCTGCAATGGCAAGAACTTCTTTTTCATATTCATCTAGTTTGATGATCATCTCCTCCTTTCACTTATATAACGAATATCATCCGAAATGGTTACACACTTCCAAATTTTATTATACATTTTTAGAGCAGTAAAAAACAACCTCCGAAGAAGTTGTTTTCAATCAGTTAACATTAACCTGAATTACGAAGTCCTGTTGCGACACCGTTAATCGTAATATGGATGAGACTCTCTTGCTCCTTACTAAGCTCTCCACGACGGAGACGGTGAATCAATTCAATCTGAATATAATTCAACACATTGAAGTATGGCATACGATAGTCAAGACTGGCTTTAAGGAAAGGCAACTCTGCCAATAGTTCCTCATTTTGTTCAATAGATAGAATCATATTCTTGGTCAATTGCCATTCATCTAAAATGGTGTGGAAAATACTTCGCACTTCATCGCTTTCACACATTTTGGCATATTCAAAAGCAATATTCATATTAGATTTTGACAGTACCATATCAACATTCGATAAGAGCGAACGGAAGAAAGGCCATGATTCATACATTTTTTGTAATTTTGCCAAATTATTTGGGTCTTTATCCACAAAGCGTTTGAAACTAGAACCAACTCCATACCATCCTGGCAACATTACACGGTTTTGAGACCATGAGAATACCCAAGGAATCGCACGGAGACCACCTATTTCAGTAATTGTCTTACGCGCCGCTGGACGAGAACCAATATTTAAACTAGAGACTTCTCGAATCGGACTGGCCGCAAAGAAATAATCATAAAAATGCGGATTATTGAAAACAAGGTCACGATAGATTGTGTAACTTTCAGAAACAATTTCATCCATTGTTTCACGATAGTTACCAATCTCATTAGGATCAGTAATCATTTGTGTTACCATACGATCCAAGGTTGCTGATACCAACATTTCAAGGTTATAGTAAGCTGCATCCTTATTTCCGTATTTATTACCAATGACTTCCCCTTGTTCAGTCAAACGAATCCGGTCTTTAATGGAACCGAATGGTTGAGAAGTAATCGCATCATATGATGGACCACCACCACGTCCAACTGTACCACCACGTCCATGGAAAAACGTAATCTTGATTCCATTTTCTTGACCAATTTTTGTCAGTTCATTTTGAGCCTTGTATAATGTCCAACCAGAAGAAAGGTAACCACCATCCTTATTTGAATCAGAATAACCCAACATAATTTCTTGATAGTGTTTATTGCCTGCAATCCAGCGTTTTGCCAAGTCCAATTGCAAGTACTGGCGCATGGTATCTGACGCATTATCTAAGTCTTCAATTGTTTCAAAAAGTGGAACAATCTGAACACGCGCCTTATCTGAATCAACCAATCCAACTTCTTTCAATAATACAGCTAATTCCAATAAATCAGATACACTTTCTGAGTGTGAAATAATATGTTGTTTGATAACTTCCTCACCCAGCTTATCCTTTAACTCCCTAGCTGCAGAGAAAATAGCTAATTCCTTCTCTAATTGCTCGGATTTTGGAACATAGGTTGCCGAAAGAATACGTGGATCTGTTTCTAGTTGTTTTAATAGGACATGACATTTTGCCTCTTCAGATAGACTAGAATAATCTTCAACGATGCGTGCAGATGCAAGTAATTCAGCAACACAAGCTTCAAGGATAGAAGAATCTTGGCGCATATCAATTGTAGCTAAATAGAAACCAAACGCCTCTATCGCCTCCAATAACTCAGCCAAGTCACCTTTGATTAATGCTGCAGACTTGTTCTCAATTAATGATTGTTTAATCGCTAGAACATCTGCTTTAAACTCACCAACATTTGCGTAGCGCACATCTGAAGCCTTATTGTAAACAAAGTAATCTTTTGTATTTGCCAGTTTCATCTGAATGTAGTGGAAGGCCCGACGATAAGGTTCGTTTTCACGATAGACCGAAGCATCCTCAGACAAATCAGCAAGATATTGCACAGCAGGACTAACCTTAGTGATGGTTGTAGAAAGTGAAAAATCACGATACAACTTTTCCAATTGCTGGTCATAGTAATTCATGATCACTTCGCACTGTGTTAAGGCTGATAGTCTCAAGGTTTCAGCCGTAACAAATGGATTTCCATCACGGTCACCACCAATCCACATTCCCATTGTAATGGGGCGAGGATTCATCAACTGAATTCCTTTTTCAGCGGCCAGACGTTTATATTCTCGTTGTAGTTTTGTAACTGCTTTGATGAATGAGGAATTGTAATACTCCATTACATTGGTAATTTCATTGGTTACCTTTAGTTTTTTCTCACGCGTCATTTCTGTCTGCATGATAATTTCAACATAGCAACGCAATTCATCTTCCCATTTTGTACGATTCAATAATCCCATCTTAACATCGCGGTAGCGACGCAAGAGTTCATGAATGTGTTTAGTTAAATTTAACATAGATTGACGTTGAACTTGTGTCGGATGGGCAGTTAATACAGGAACAACATTTAGTTTTTCTAAAATCTCCGCAGCATCTTCATGTTGAGATACCATATCAATGGTGGCTGAAATTTTCCCTAGATAATCTTTTCCAAGATTGTTTTGGTGATTGATTTCAAAAGCTAAATCGACATCTTCGGAAATATTGATTAATAAAGGTAGAACAGCAAAATACCTTGAAATATCTGCCAACTCTTCATTTGTCAATTGTCCAATAATCTGAATCAACTTAGAGTAATCATCTTTGACAGATAATTCTTCTAGCTGGCAAATAGCTGCAAATGTATCCTCAGACATCATTTCACGAGCCACATCTTGTAAGATATTCGTCAAAATCGTCACTTCTTCACGGATAGCTTCTTTATTGTTATAATTTTCTAGCTTTTGGATAGACATCTTTTCACCTCATATTTTTCATAAATTAGACTAAGGTTCTTTCAACTTCTTCTTCAATCAAACGACGTTTTTCTGTCGCATCAATATTTAAAACAAACCCAATTCCGATGGAAATAATCAAGAGACTAGAACCACCCTGCGACAAGAATGGGAAAGTTACACCCGTAGCGGGAATCAATCCAGAAATTCCTCCTATGTTGATAAATGTCTGAATTAAAAGCATTCCTGCCATACCAAGCGCCATCATCGAATTGAATGGACTGCGAGCACGAACACCAACTACAATGATGCGGACAATCAAAAAGAATAGTATAGCCAAAATGAGACTTGCTCCTACAAAACCAAGTTCTTCTATGACAATAGAAAAGGCAAAGTCTGTATGAGCCTCAGGCAGATAGCCTTTTTTCTCAATTGAGTTTCCTAAGCCAAGCCCAAGCCAACCACCATTACTCATCGCATAGTATGAATGAGTTAATTGCAAGCCTGAACTGGTAGCATTACCAAAGGGATCGAAATAAGCTGCAAACCGTCGAGCTATATAACCAAAAAGTGGAATTTTCTCAACAGTTTCTAATCCAAGAATACGAATGGTCCCAAGTACAACTCCGGAAGCAGCAACAATTCCTATCAAAGCGGTTGAGAACCATCGATAAGCGATGCCACTTACACTAATCATAACAACAATAATCAGGGTGATAATTGTAGCATTTCCCAAATCCGGCAGAGTGGCAACCAATCCAAGAAGTAGAAGGCTAATAACTCTCCAATCTGTAAACTCTCTTGGAATCCATCTTCCCTTAATCAAAGACAGGTAATCATATGTCCGAATATCAGATTGTTTCTTAGCAAATTCATGTGCCAAATACCAAATGATAATCAACTTCAAATATTCAGCTGGTTGGAGACTACCTATACCAGGAACTGGTATCCAACCATGCGCCCCATTTATGGGAGTAAACAAACGAGAAATAGCAAGTAGAACAACTTCAATAAAGATAACGGAATAGATAACTGCTTTTTTCCGCAAAAAACTAAGTTTCATACGATAAATCGTATAAATCGCAATCAAGCTAACAACCCAAAAGGCCGCTTGGTTAATCACCGTTCTAAATGGATTTCCCCCATTAATAATCTGTGTGGCACTAGTTGTTGAGTAGACCATAACCAACCCTATTATCGATAAAATAAAGTAGGGAATGAGTATAGAATAATTCAACAAGTGCCGCTTATCAATTTTCATTTATATTCCAACCTTTTCTGGAGTATGCTTATTATTATAGCATACTTTGTATAAAAATACTTATCACTTTCTATAAGATAAACAGTAAAAATTCGGAACCAGACTATTGAATTGAATAATAAAATGGCCGAAGCCATTATGAATTATTCAAACGTTTCAAGATAGAACTCAATCTCATCTCCGTCAGACACCTTTAGGTCATTTGCGCCTTTTTCAGCTAACTTTCCATTAACCTTATACATCCAATAGGTATTGGTACTGGTATCTTGACTGATGCCGTCAATCTTGGTTATTAAACCATTGTCTTCTTCAATGTCATGGTGAGCTTTTAAAATATTCATCACGTTATCACCTTGATTTGCCGTTACTTTTTGACGATTCACCTGATCTTTATTTGTAATTTGTAATGTGATATCAATTGTAGACCCGGATGTCTGGGACGATGTATTTGCACAAGCCCCCAACAAAAAGGTCAAGAAAAGAGTGAGTAAAATACTAATTTTTTTCATTTGTAAAATCTCCTAAAAATATGATGGATGATGGGATAAAATAATACGGTAGAGATCATGTGTAGACAATCAAAAACTATTCCATTTAACCAATAGATTATCGGATGAATTCCGAATTGAATTGCAGTGAGCAAACTAATGGACATGCCATAAACAAAAACAAAGCAACCAGCTACTAGGCTCTGCAGCCATAACGGAATTCTCTCTTTTAAGATTTGAGGGCGAATCAAAATCCACCAAATCAACTGGACGAGACCAAAACTGAGAACCTGCCATAGAACAACGACACCAAAACCAAACAATAAACCACTACCAATCATTGTCAGCCCCATCAAAATCCATCCTTCAAATAAGGTAAAATGGGAAAGACTCACTAAAAAAATAGCTGTTAAAGGTTTTATGTTGGGAAATGCTCCAAATACTATTCTAAAAACAATTGCTAGCGCTGATAAAACAACCAATCGGGTTAATTTTTTTGTTGAGTACACCTCTTCCACCTATCTCATTTTGTTCTAAATATTAGCCTATCGTTTTCCTGTCTATAAGTCAAGAAAATCCTTTGAATACAATCTATCTTCAAACTAATTTTTTTGATTTTTCCAATGATTTAGGGTAAAATTGGTTTGATGAGAAAGAAATTAAAACCAATCGTTGTTATCGGTTTCTTCCTGACCTTTTTTGCCATCATTTTTATTTCTGGTGTGTATGGTAACAGAGCGACCGCCGGTAAAGAAACTACTATTACACAGTCAAATACTAATCCAACATCAATTGAGACAATTCCTAGTTCAAGCTACTATATTACCAATGCTCTTGAAATGAAACCTATTATCGACGTCTCAGCATGGCAACGTCCATCTGAGATTGATTATGATACACTTAGTCAAAATATTTCGGGAGCAATCGTTCGGATTCAAAGTGGCTCCCATACGAAGAATGAAAACACCGCTACTGATGAAAATGGTTTAGATAAAGCATTTGATACCCACATTAAAGAATTTCAGGCTAGAAATATCCCTGTTGCTGTTTACGCCTACGTTACTGGGAATAGTATTGATAGTATGAAAGAGGAAGCTCGTAGTTTTTACGAAGCAGCCAATAAATACAACCCCACCTTTTATTGGTTGGATGTTGAAGAACATACCATGGATGATATGAATGGTGGTGTCGAGGCTTTCAGACAAGAATTAGAATCTCTCGGTGCTAAAAACATTGGTATTTATGTCGGCATCTATTTTATGGAAGATCACAGTATCAATGTTGATAAATTTGATGCTGTATGGATTCCCACCTATGGCGTTGATTCTGGCTACTACAATGCTGCACCAAGTACTGATTTGGACTATGACCTCCATCAATATACCTCTCGAGGCTATGTGAATGGATTCGAGAATTATCTCGATTTAAATATTATTACTACTTTGAAAGATCCAAATGAAGTTTATCGAAAACTATTTACAACACCAGAATAAAATGATACAATTTTACTAATTACATATACACAAAGGAGTGCTTCGGCTGAGATCGCAATATGCGAAATCCTCGAACCTGATCTAGTTAACACTAGCGTAGGAATTGTGTGATTTATAGAACGATATTCTACTTCGCTATAAACACTCCTTTGCCTACTATATACAAAGGATTCTTTTTATGTCACAATCCAAATTACATGTTCTCACTGAGATAGCTATCTTTTCTGCCATTGCTCTTGTCTTTGATAAACTCCCACTTTTTACTATGCCACAGGGTGGATCGGTATCCTTAGTCATGCTTCCTATTCTACTTCTTTCTCTCCGCCACGGTTGGTTAGTAGGCATCTTATCTGGCTTAATAGTCGGGACAATACAATTATTTTATGGCGGTTACTTTTTAAATGTTTTTCAAGTTTTTCTTGATTATGTACTAGCTTACGCAGGAATTGGTATTGCAGGATTATTTGCACCAACTCTACATAGGAACACGACATTATCCAAGGCATCAATTACGATAATGTCAGCTAGTTTTTTAGGTGCTAGCTTAAGGTTTTTTGCCAATTTTTTAGCAGGAATTATCTTCTATGCTGACTACGCTCCTGCTGACACACCCGTTTGGATTTATTCCTTTACCTACAATATCAGCTATATACTTCCTTCAACAGCAATTGCTTGCATTTTACTAATTCTCCTTTATAAAGCAAGACCAAATTTCTTTCGTGGTTAAATAGATAATGCCTGTTAGAGTGCTCTAACAGGCGTTCTTTTTAATGATTTTCACTGGTTTTATGCTATAATGAGAACATTATAAATACATTTTGGAGGACAACATGGCTTCTTGGATATCAAGAATAATTAAAGGTATGATTATTGCCCTTGGCTTTATCTTACCAGGTGTTTCTGGGGGCGTACTAGCTGCAATCCTCGGGATTTACGAACGATTAATAGGCTTTTTAGCAAATATTCGAAAAGATTTCAAAGAAAACTTTCTCTACTTTGTTCCTGTAGGGATCGGTGGAATCTTGGGAATTGCCCTCTTCTCTTTCCCTGTTGAATACCTCTTACAACATTTCCAAGTTCCTGTTTTATGGGCATTTGCAGGTGCAATTGTTGGTACGATTCCTAGCTTACTAAAAGAATCGACTCAGAAAAGCAAACGGGACCGTATTGATTTGGCTTGGTTGTTTGGTGCCTTCATCATTTCTGGACTCTTACTCTACAACTTGAGTGATCTTGTCGGAACACTTCCAGCAAACTTCGCAAGTTTTGTATTGGCAGGTGCCTTGATTGCATTAGGCGTACTTGTTCCCGGACTCAGCCCTTCAAACTTGCTATTGATTTTAGGAATTTACACACCAATGCTCAATGGTTTCAAATCACTTGATCTATTTGGAACTTTCCTACCTATCGCAATTGGTGGAGTCCTTGCAATGGTTGCCTTCTCAAAAGCAATGGATCATGCTCTTAAAGTCTACCACTCACGAGTTTATCACTTTATAATTGGTATCGTCTCATCATCTACTCTCTTAATTTTGATTCCACAGGCTAGCAACAAAGAATCCATCTCCTATGCTGGAGCAAACTTTATTACATGGATTGCTGCACTTGTTCTGTTTGTCCTGGGAGTATGGTTGGGACTTTGGATGAGCAAATTAGAGGAAAAATATAAATAATGGCAAAAAAGGTCAAAATAAAGAAAACCTTGGTTGACCAAATTTTAGACAAGGCTAAGATCGATCATGATAGCCTTGTTTTAAATGCTCTTGAAGGTCAACTTCCACAAGGTATTGAAGAAAACGATATTTATAAAACCCTAGCACTGACTGGAGATAAAACAGGGCCGGTTATTGGAATTGTCCCAATCACTGAGCACCTATCTGAAAAGAAACTGGCTAAAATTTCTGGCAATAAAAAAGTCAGTATGATCTCTCAAAAAGATTTGGAAAAAACAACAGGCTACATACATGGTGCAAACAACCCCGTGGGCATTCGTCAAAAACACAATTTTCCAATCTATATCGATCAATCTGCACTTGAAAAAGGCAAGATGATTGTTTCAGCTGGTGAAATTGGTCGGTCGATTCGAATTGACAGTCAGGTATTAGCTGATTTCGTGAAAGCTAATTTTGCAGATATTATTGAAGGGAGAAACGAGTGAAAGTCTATTTTGTCCGTCACGGTAAAACCGAGTGGAATCTTGAGGGACGCTTTCAAGGCTACTCTGGAGATTCTAAGCTTTTGGAGGAATCTTTCCTTGATTTAGAATCACTTGGGGAATATTTAGCTACCGTTCCTTTTGACAAGATTTACTCTAGCGATTTACAAAGAGCCCATATCACAGCCGAGCGAATTGCTGACCTGAACCATTACTGTAAATCAGTAGAAACAAAAGCTGGTTTTCGAGAATGGAATTTCGGTCGATTGGAAGGAACAAAAATTGGACTTTTCCGCGATATCTATCCCAAGCAGTACCATGCATTTAAACAGAATGCGGCCATCTTCCGAGCAGATATGTTCGAAGGGGAGACTGTTTCACAAGCTACTTCACGCTTCATCACTACTTTGAAAGAATCTATTCACGAGACAGATCAAACGATACTTGTCGTAAGCCACGGAGCTATTCTAACAGCTTCAATCCGAACCCTGTTAGGCTATCCACCAGCGCTCTTACGCCATCGAGGTGGTTTAGACAATGCATCTGTAACCATTTTAGAGACAGATGATTTTGAAAACTTTACCGAACTGGTTTGGAATGACACTAGTTATCAAGAAAAACAGTAGATTTTTCTGCTGTTTTTCCCATTCTACTCGTAATTTATGCTGATTTTTTACCTCTTCTATGATAAAATAGAAGGAACAGACTTTGGAGGAATGAATTTTTTATGTCAACTGAACATTTTGAAGAACTAAATGACCAACAGATTGTCCGTCGTGAAAAAATGACGGCATTGGCTGAACAGGGTATTGACCCATTCGGTAAACGTTTTGACCGTTCTACTAACTCTGCTGAATTGAAAGCACAATATGAAGATAAAGACAAAGAAGAGTTGGAAGAATTGGCACAAACTGCAACCATTGCAGGTCGGATTATGACCAAACGCGGTAAGGGTAAAGCAGGTTTTGCTCATATCCAAGACCGCGAAGGACAAATTCAGATTTACGTTCGTAAGGATGACGTTGGCGAAGAAAACTATGAAATCTTCAAAAAAGCAGACCTTGGAGACTTTGTTGGTGTCGAAGGTGATGTCATGAAGACTAATGTTGGTGAATTGACCATTCATGCTCGTAAATTAACTCACTTGTCTAAAGCGCTCCGCCCGTTGCCAGAAAAATTCCATGGTTTGACTGACGTTGAAACTCGCTACCGAAAACGATATTTAGACTTAATTACCAATCGCGAAAGTTTTGAACGCTTTGTAACACGTTCAAAAATCATTTCAGAAATCCGTCGTTACCTTGATGGACTTGGTTTCTTAGAAGTTGAAACACCTGTCCTTCATAATGAAGCTGGTGGTGCCGCGGCTCGTCCATTCATCACCCACCACAATGCCCAAAACATTGATATGGTACTTCGTATCGCAACGGAACTTCACCTCAAGCGCCTAATTGTCGGTGGTATGGAACGCGTTTATGAAATTGGCCGTATCTTCCGTAATGAAGGAATGGATGCGACCCACAACCCAGAATTCACTTCTATCGAGGTTTACCAAGCCTACGCTGACTACCAAGACATTATGGACTTGACCGAGGGTATTATCCAACATACCGCTAAGGCAGTTGTCGGCGACGGTCCTGTAACCTATCAAGGAACTGAAATTGCTATCCACGAGCCATTCAAGCGTATCCACATCGTCGATGCTATTAAGGAACAAACCGGTGTGGACTTCTGGCAGGAAATGAGCTTAGAAGAAGCTATCGCCCTGGCAAATGAACACAACGTTACTGTAGAAAAACACCACACAGAGGTAGGACAAATTATCAACAGCTTCTTTGAAGAATTCGTAGAGGAAACATTAATCCAACCAACCTTTGTCTACGGCCATCCAGTAGCTGTTTCCCCATTGGCTAAGAAAAACGATGAAGATCCACGCTTTACGGATCGCTTTGAGCTCTTCATCATGACCAAGGAATACGGAAATGCCTTTACCGAATTGAACGACCCAATCGACCAATTGGAACGCTTTGAAACCCAAGCCAAAGCCAAAGAATTGGGTGACGACGAAGCGACAGGCGTTGACTACGACTACATCGAAGCCCTAGAGTACGGTATGCCACCAACAGGTGGCCTCGGAATCGGTATCGACCGACTCTGCATGCTCTTGACAGATACTACTACTATTCGAGATGTGTTGTTATTCCCTACAATGAAGTAAGCGAAAGTATCCTTCTTGTATTGTCTTCACTAGGATATTTCAATCGCTTTCCAGTTTCTTGGCGATTGGCTGAGAAGGTCTACCAGACCTTCTCACTCCCTACAATGAAGTAAGCGACAGTATCCTTCTTGTATTGTTGCCACTAGGAAATACCAATCGCTTTCCAGTTTCTTAGCGATTGGCTGAAAAGGTCTACTAGACCTCATCACTCCCGACCATGAAATAGAAGATTAGCTGACAAGATCTACCAGACCTTATCACTCCCGATAATGAAGTAAAAATAACAAACTGTTTAACACAGTTACGTAAAACACTCTTGGCAATTCCGAGAGTGTTTTTGCATGCAAAAAAAGCCTAGCCAACTGACCAAGCTTTTAAGGAGATTATGAAAAATATTTAGGATTGATAATAGTATAGCTCATCTTATCAACTATCTCATCAGTCTTGAGACTGATTCTCTTCTTTCTTAGCAAAATAATCTCGGACAATTGGCGCAACTTCTTTTCCATAGAGTTCGATGGCATGGAGGACATCCTCATGTGGCATTGATCCGATTGGGAGATGGAGGAAGAAACGGTCCAAGTCAAGTGTTTCAATGGTCTTAATGATTTTAGCTGCAACATGTGTTGGATTTCCGACGATGGTCGCCCCCTCATCTGTAAGGGAGTAGAGATATTGCGCCTTTGTCATTTCGCTCCAATGTGGACGGTTTTTTGCAATATTATTGGTCACAACTTTAGTAGGATGGAAATAATCTTCTACTGCTTTGTCATGGTCATCAGCTATCCAACCCCAAGAATGGGCTGCTACCTTGGTCTTCTTCGGATCGTGGCCTGAGTTTCGGGCTACCTTACGATAGGCATCCACCAAAGGTTTAAAGCGATGAGCACCTGCACCAATGACTGCATACACAATAGGCAGGCCTTTCTTTGCAATCTTGATAGTAGATTCTACATTGCCTCCAGTTGCGACCCAAATTGGAAAATCTTCCTGAACAGGACGTGGATAGACCGGCTTATTATCGACGGACTGAGTGAAATGCCCATCCCACTTGAGATTTGTTTCCTTGTCAATTTCCAAAAGCATATCCAACTTTTCATCGAAGAGTTCTTCATAGTCATAGAGGTCATAGCCAAACAAGGGAAAAGACTCCGTAAAGGAACCACGACCAGCCATAATCTCTGCTCTGCCATTTGATAAAGCATCGATTGTGGCATATTGCTGGTATAGTCTCACAGGGTCCATGGAGGAAAGGATAGAAACTGCCGATGTTAGCTTGATCTGCTTGGTATTGACGGCACCAGCTGCCAGCACAATCTCAGGTGCAGAAACCGCAAAATCTTCTCGGTGATGCTCCCCAATCCCATATACATCAAGCCCCACCGCATCTGCTAGCTCTATTTCTTTGACTAGTTGGCGTATCCGCTCGACATGGCTGTAAGTCTCGCCAGTTTTTTCTAATGGAGTTGTTTCGCCAAATGTTGAAATACCTAATTCTATCATGATGTGTTCTCCTTTGAACTCATTATTTTCTTAATTGATGCGTTTATTTTATCTCTAATTAGTGATATAGTCAATTGATTTGCTCAAAAAAGAAAAACGACTAGGATAACCTAATCGTTCCTGTTGTATTACTCATAACGCAGAGCTTCAATCGGATCAAGTTTCGAAGCTTTATTGGCTGGTAATACTCCAAATACTATACCAACAACCGCAGAAAAGGCCAAGCTACCAAGTACAACTGGTATGGAGATTTCTGCCGTCATATTTTCCCCCATCACCTTTGTAGCGTTGAGAATAAACACGATAGTTTGGGCAATAGCTAAACCGATCGCTCCCCCCAGAGTAGTCAGCACCATCGCTTCAATCAAGAATTGCAGGAGAATATTTCCTCGGGTTGCTCCTAGTGCTTTTCGGAGACCAATTTCACGAGTTCGCTCAGTGACGGAAACCAACATAATGTTCATGACACCAATACCACCAACAAGCAAAGAGATCCCTGCAACTGCACCAATAAACATTGTGACACCAGCCATTTCACTTCTAAAGGAATCCAGCATAGCTGACATATCATAAATGTCATATCTTGCTTCTTTTAAGCCAGTAACTTTCGTTAAATAATCTGCTGCTGCTTGACCAACTTCCCCTGCACGACTAACATCATCTACGTGAAGATATAGACCTCGATTCTCATTTACTCCCATTTCGGTAGCCAATTGAGTGTTGGTCATAATGGCATTCCCACCAGATTTCATTCCGTAAAGGGCTGAACCAGCTTGTGGATCTGTATAGACACCAACGACAAGGTAAACGTTTTGATTTACACTAACCGTCTGGTTAAGGGCTGCATCCATACTACCAAAAAGTTTTTCAGCTAAATTGACATCTAACATCATAATGCGCGAATATCGAGAATAATCATTTGGCATAAACTTTCTACCAGCCAATATCTCTAACTCTTTCACATCAAAATAGGATTGACTTACACCATTTATAAAGACATTATCAGCTTTCTTACTTCCTGCAGACACTTCAGTAGTATTTGATAAACTAATATAGTAATTACTAATCCCATCAATTTCTAATAAGCCCTGAAGCATCGCATCTGTCAAATCAGGTTCTTCTTCCATTGACATTTCACCACCACCAATACTACCAAAAATTCCCATTGAGGAACTTTCATCCGATTCGGTGTATGGCATAAAGTAGACTTCAACATTATTTTTGTCACCAGCAAGAGCTTTTTCAATACTCTTACTCATACCAGTTCCCAAGGCAACGATAACAACAACAGCTGCCACACCAATAATAATCCCCAACATGGTCAGTAAAGAACGCATTTTATGTGCGAGGATTGATTTTAAGGCAAATTTCCAATTTTCCATTTAAATCTCCTCTCTACGTCTATCTTCAGTAATGACACCGTCTCGTAAAACAATTGTTCGTTTCGCATATGCAGCGATTTCAGGTTCATGAGTTACCATAATGATTGTCTTACCTTCATTATTGAGTTCTATTAATAATTCCATAATCTGCTGACCGGTCTTCGTATCCAAAGCACCTGTTGGTTCATCAGCAAGAATAATCGCAGGAGTATTTACTAAGGCACGCGCAATAGCTACCCGCTGTTTTTGACCACCTGATAATTCAGACGGTAAGTGGGTCATACGTTCTGCCAATTCGACCTTCTCCAGGTATTGCTTGGCCAATTTTTTTCGTTTTGCAGAGGGAACACCTGCATATATCAACGGTAATTCAACATTTTGTAATGCATTTAATTTAGACAACAAGAAGAATTGTTGAAAGACAAAGCCGATTTGATCATTTCGAACTGAAGCTAATTTTTTCTCAGATAACTGACTAACTTCCTCCCCCTCCAACCAATAATTGCCTGAACTAGAGCGATCTAATAAACCTATTATGTTCATTAAAGTGGATTTACCAGAGCCCGAAGGCCCCATAATCGCTAGAAATTCACCTTCTTCTACCTCTAAGTCAATATCTTTAAGGACCCGGAGTTCTTGATCACCATTTCTATAGGACTTATTGATATTAGTCAGCTTAATTAGCTGGTTCTTCATAGGCTTCTACCTCTTTTCCATCTTCTAAGTCCAATGTTGGGTTTGAAATGACATGATCTCCAACTGCCAATCCTGTTTGCACTTCCTGATTTATCGCATCAGCATTTCCTAAAGTAACTTCTACTTTTTTAGCCTTCCCATCTACAATTGTCCAAACAAATGTCTTATCTTCCTCATAAACAACTGCTGTCACAGGAACTAATATATTTTTGCTTGTATTCACTACTTCAATACTCACAGTGAACCCTAGTTTCAAATCCCCAACTTCACTAGTTATAGCAACCTTGAAAGGATATTTTGCACCAGTTCCCCTTGTTGCACCGGCAACTGCACTAGCTTCTTGGTCTGTCGCAGGATAATTTGAAATATAGGAAATTTTCCCATCCCAAGTTTGGTCTGGATATACTTTTGTAGTCAATTTGACTGCTTGATCAGTAGCGATATTTGCCAAATCATACTCAGTTAAGTTGCCTTTTACTTGTAGACTTGCTTGATTCACGATGTGAATGACTGTTTGACTACCTGTTGCATTTTTAGAAACAGATTTATTCACTTCGACCACGGTTCCTGAAACTGTACTGGTTACTGTCGCCTCTAAAACTGCTGTGTAAGCTTTATCAACAGCCGCCTGTGCATCGGCATAGGCATCATTAAGATCAGCTAGCTGTGAATCATATGATTGTTGGGAAGTTGACTGAGTGTCTTCGCCTGTTGTAGCATCAGCTGGAACGGTTACAGTTTGATAATTCCGTTGCAACTCATCAATTTGACGCCCAACCTTATCTCGTGCACGAACAGCTGAATCAAGAGCAGATTGTAGTTCTGTACTGTCGTAACGAAGTAGAGCTGTTCCTGCTTCAACTTGGCTACCTGGCTCAACTAGAATCTCACTAATGTCGCCCTTAGAAGGGTCGTAATAAACATATTGTTCCTCAGCAGCTGAAACCACACCAGTCAATAGGGTAGATGAAGCAATTGAACCCTCTTGAACGACTTGATAACTCAAACTTGTAGGCATCGTTTCATCACCAACAGTCGACCCACCCATGACACCTGAGTACAGTAATGCTCCTCCAACGAGTGCAACAGCTGCAACACCCAATCCAGAAAATAAAGCAATTTTAGCCTTTTTTGACTTTAACATAGATCTCTCCTTTTAGTTTATGAAAAACATACTTATTTTGTGTTAAACATATAATACACCAATACATCAATTTATGCAAGTGTTCTCCTAATTATTTTACAAAAAAGTGAAGATATGCCCACTTACACTTTTGTAAGAAATCCGTAGTGAATTTTTGATTGACACTCACAAAAACGTTACAATGGATGTAGTAAAACAATTGAGTTGGGAGGATATTCATGAAAGAATTCGATATTATTTCTATTGGTGGAGGTAGCGGAGGTATTGCAACAATGAACCGTGCTGCAATGTATGGTGCCAAGGCTGCAGTCATTGAGGCTAGTTACCTAGGAGGTACCTGTGTCAATCTTGGCTGTGTCCCTAAAAAGATTATGTGGTACGGATCTCAAATAGCAGAGGCCATTCAAAACTATGGCCCAGAATATGGCTTTACTAGTCAAGAAGTCACCTTTGATTTCTCTACCTTACGAAAAAATCGTGAGGCCTATATTGAACGTTCACGCATATCCTATGGTAATACTTTTAATAAGAATGGAGTAGAAGTAATCAACGGTTTCGCACGTTTTGTGGATAATCAAACTGTTGAAGTTAATGGCGAATTGATACGTGCCAAACATATTGTCATCGCTACAGGCGCTAGGCCTGATGTACCATCAATACCAGGGAGTGAGTTGGGAATCGTATCCGATGATGTCTTTGCTTGGGAAGAATTACCATCTTCAGTAGCGATATTAGGAGCTGGTTATATTGCTGTTGAAATGGCTGGACTCCTTCATGGACTAGGTGTTCAAACAGACCTATTTGTTCGAGGAAACCGTCCGCTTCGGAGTTTTGATACCTATATTGTCGAGGCATTAATGGAAGAAATGAATCGGACCAATCTCCCACTCCATACTGGAAAAACACCTATTAGCCTTGAAAAAACACAGGATGGTCACATCCAAATTCATTTTGAAGACGGTAGTAGCCATGTTGCTCAGCAAGTTCTCTGGGCTATCGGCCGTAAACCAAATGTAGATAAGCTCAATCTTGAAGCAACCGGTGTTCAACTCACTCCATCTGGGCATATTGCAGTCAATGAATTTCAGGAGACTGGTATTTCCGGCATTTATGCCCTCGGTGATGTAACTGGTGAAAAAGAATTGACACCTGTAGCCATCAAGGCCGGTCGCCTTCTGGCAGAACGTCTGTTTAATAATAAACCAACTGCTAAGATGGATTACAATACTATTCCAACCGTTGTCTTTTCTCATCCAGCAATCGGAACTGTTGGTCTAACTGAAGACGAAGCAATTTCCCAATACGGAAAAGATAATGTAAAAGTTTATACATCAGCCTTTACCTCTATGTACACTGCCCTAGGAAAACATCGACAAATGGCGAAATTCAAATTAGTAACCGCTGGAGAAAACGAGCAGGTTGTTGGTTTACATGGTATCGGATATGGTGTTGATGAAATGATTCAAGGGTTTGCAGTGGCTATCAAAATGGGGGCTACAAAAGAAGAATTTGATGCTGTTGTTGCAATTCACCCTACAGGATCAGAAGAATTTGTTACCATGCGTTAATTCAAAAAAATCCAGACAAGGAAGATTTGATCCGTGTCTGGATTTTTTCTTAAGGTAAAATAGCTACAGCACGCACTGGTGAACCGGATGCTTTCTCCCAATGTGGAAAGGCAATTGAAATCAAGGCACCTGAGGCTGGCACCTGATCAAGGTTAGTCAGTACTTCCAATTGGTAAATATCTTTGGACAAGAGGTAGTATTCCTCCACTAGATTTCCATTATTTTTAGTAGCTAAAGCACCTGAGTCAGTATCTAATGTTTCATGCCCCACTGCTTTCACATGACGCTCTTCAATCAGATATTCCAAAGCTTCGTGACTCCAACCTGGTGTGTGTTGAATACCCTGTTCATCTAAGTTTCGAATTGCATCTTGGCTAGGCCAACGTTTTGACCAGTCGGAACGAAAAGCAATAAATGAATCTGGTGCAATAGCGCCATAGACAGCCTCAAAGTCTAAAATATCTTGTTTCGTAATCTCATAATCATGATTAGCTGCCACCGCATCCGACTTATCAATGACATAAAGAGGAAGTAGGAAATCTTTCAAATCAATTTCATCAAGATAACGGGCACCTTCAACAAAATGAACTGGAGCATCAATGTGCGTTCCATATTGTCCGACTACTGTAAATTGCTGAACAAAGAATCCGTCTTTATGTGTAAAAATTGGTCGTTTTTCTAAAGCTGGTAGAGCTGGAAAATGTGGACTTGCTTCATCAATCTGATGAGTAAGATCAACCCACTTTTTTGACTTTAGGATACGATAAATATCAAGTAATTCGGTCATAAGGAATCTCGCTTTCTTTTTTAGAATTGTAACACAACAAAAAGTAAAATAATATTAATAAATATGTTTTTACTTATATTAATTTTGTATACTTAGATATAAAGAAAAACTATATTGCTGTTACAGCCGATGAAATTCCATTGACTTTCTTTTAGATTCTCACTATAATTTTGTTAACCATAAAAAATAAAGGGGATAACAAAATGACCAAAACATCAACAAGATCACTTGTTTATATCGCTATCGGAACAGCTTTGATTGCTGCACTTTCGCAAATTAGTTTATCTATTGGCCCAGTTCCATTTACTCTCCAAACATTAGCTATTGGCTTGGTTGCTTGTCTTTACAAACCTAAAGATGCCCTTGCAAGCGTTGGATTATATCTAGTACTTGGCGCTATTGGTTTGCCTGTTTTTGCTGGTTTTTCTGGTGGATTTGCTGCACTGGTGGGTCCAACAGCTGGATTCCTCTGGGGCTTCCTACTTTATGCAGGATTAACCTCAATGGCTACCAAGGCAAATTCATCCTCAGTAAATGTATTCCTAGCTTGTTTACTTGGATCTGTAGCATGCTTTTTTCCTGGAGTACTTATTTTTAAAATAGTATCTGGTGCTACTTGGTCTGACACCATTGCTTGGACTGTTCTTCCATTTATTCTTCCTGATTTAGCAAAAATTGCACTGGTAACCATCTGCCACCGCTTATTACAACCGATCACAAAAAATGAAGCCTTCTTCGCGTAGGCTTCATTCGTTTATTTATTGGCAAATGCGTCTAGAAGAACCTGGAATTCTTCATTGCTTAGAGTAATCCCTTTTCCCATTTTGCTATGGTCCGGACTCCAAGTCCGAATATCGTATTTTGCAGGTGTACCATTAAAAGATACACGATTCAACTCTTTGGTCCATCCCTTCTCGTTTTCAGATAGGACCAATAATTTTTCTTCAATTTCAAAAGTAAATGTTGCCATTTGTGACCTCCTTCAATCATCTATTCGAAAAAACTTGTCATTTTTTAAAAAATTGGATAATATGATTATATCAAGTTTGAAAGGATTATGCCATGAAGAGATTTATCGAAGTCATTTTGGAACATGCCTCTATCTTTTTAGGCAATAGCAGAGCTTCAAAGGCTATTGAACCAGATACCAAGGAAGAAATAAAAAATAACATAGAACTTGCCTTGTACAAGAATGCTTCTATCCATGTCATCTACGGGAACCGCAGTTTTACTGGAGACATCGTCAAATACGATACGGAACGCCAACGTATTATTATGAAAAATTTCAAGCGCCAGGTGACCAGCATTATAAATCTAGAAGACATCCAGAAAATTACCCTTGTTCCAGAAAGTGTAAAAACGTCCCAGCAACAAGAGAAAAAAATTGAGCAACATACCGGAAATAGAAAAAACGCATAAAATCCTGTAGGAAAACGTTGATGATATGCGTTTTTTTTTTGTTAATTTATCTAATGCTCAACGAACATCAAAAGTAGAAAACAGGTCATTTTGATGAACTCTCCCATTTCCACTAGACAATGATTCTGACGGAAATCCACAACGATGCTCGACGGACACACCCTAAATCTCGAAACTGGAATGGTTGCGGATTTTTTTTGAATTGATTTATGCTCTAATAGTTAATGACTGGCCATCTTCTTGATAAAGATTGATCAAACCTGATTTGCAAGCACGAATCATGTCACCAGGATAGATTTCACGGTCTAGTTTAATGGTCAATAATTCCATTGGTTTATTGGCACGGTCGATTTTATTACCACTTGAATCATGCAGATCTTGAATCGTTGATTCAAAATGTCTGAAGCCAGGTCCATAAAATTCCACCTGGTCACCTTCATTGATCACATTACGTTGACGAATAGTTGCAGTCATCGTATCCTTATCAAATGCAACGACTTCACCAATAAACTTATACTCTGGAATTTTACGACGAGCTCCAAAGAGTTGCTCATTTTCACTTGGTGGACTGTAGTAAAATCCAGTCGCCAATTCACGCTGTGCAACCTTCCACATCTCATCAATCAAGTCTTGTTTGATGGTTTCGAATTTCTCTGGACTTTCTAGGTAAGCATCAACTGCTGCTTTATAGCAGTTTGTAACAGTTGATACATAATGAACTGATTTCATTCGGCCTTCAATCTTCAAGCTATCGATACCATTTTCAATCATATCCGGGATATGGTCTATCATACACATATCCACCGCAGACATGGAGAACTCCTCTGGTATTTCGCCCTTAATCGAACGACGTTCTTCACCAAACGGTAAGTCGTAGAGATTGTATTTCCAACGACATGACTGAGAACACCCACCACGGTTTGCATCTCGCTTGCTCATGTGGTTAGATAGGACACAACGTCCTGAATAAGAAATACACATAGCACCATGGACAAAGGCTTCGATTTCAACATCTGTGCGTTTGCGAATTTCCGCTACTTCTTCCATTGTTACCTCGCGAGCCAAAACAACGCGGGTCAAGCCCAACTCTTTCCAAAACTCAAAGGTTTCGTAGTTGGTTGACGAAGCTTGGGTAGACAAGTGAATTTCAAGACCCGGTGCCTCTGTTGCACAGATCACGATGAGGGCGGGATCAGATACAATGACAGCATCCAAGCCCATATCCCGCAATTCACGGAACCAAGCTCCTGCACCTGCTTCATTTCCTTCATGAGTTACCATGTTGGCAGCAACATAAACCTTAGCTCCACGAGCGTGGGCATATTCAATCCCTTCCCGCATCTGTTCCATACTAAAGTTCCCAGCGCGGCTCCGCAAACCATAGGCTTGACCGCCGACGAAAACAGCATCAGCACCATAATCGATGGCTACCTTCAATTTTTCCAAAGTCCCAGCAGGTGACAAGACCTCAGGACGTTTCAGTGTTTTTGACATAATTAACTTCTTTCTATTAACGATGGTTTATGATTGAAAACCTGTGCAGATATTAGATCATTGCTTATTAGATCTATCAGCTCTGTTAGGATAGGAAAACAAATCTTAGATTTATTTGACTTTATTGCGATCAAATTCATAGAAACCAGTATCCAAACCACGTTCAGCTGGATGAAGTTTACGAACTTGTTCATCCAAAAGAAAGGCCTGATCGTAAGTAAAAGTTCCTTGCTCTAGCAACTCTTTGGCTTTAACAAATAATTTCGCGATTTCAACAAAGTTTTGACCCGGGCAAAAAATACCATCTAATTTCCAATTGCAATAACCATGTGAATAAAGTTCTGCCAACTTAGTCATCATATCAATATCATTGTTAATAAAAATATGAGTACCGTGTTTGTCCTCAAAAATAGAATAATGACTCTCTGGATCAGCAGGTTCTGCTAAAAACAAACCGCGTTGACGCGATAAATCAGTCTCATCAGCCTTTACAAAATTATAATAATTTCGTAACAGAGTTCGTTTAGAATGGTGGATGACTGACGCACCATAAACCAATACTTCCGCTGGAATTTCCAAATTCTTAGAAATATCAAAAAGCTCTTCAGATGGAATTTCACGTGCCAAAACGGCTTCTACAGCTCCATGATCTTTCCAAAAATTAATTTGACGACTAGAAGTAACGAAAACTGATGTATCATAGATTAGTTTAAAATTGTAGCCATCGCGTTTATTAATATAAAACAAACCCGCATCACCAACTACTAAATAATCAACCTTTATCTCACGCATGAGCTCCATAAAAGGCTTGATATGATCCATCATATCTTGGTGCATCAATGCATTGGCAGCGACTGTTAATTCTTTGCCCGCTCCATGTACAAGCTCTGCAATTTCCCTCAGTTCATCATATGAAAAATTTGTTGGAATACGAAGAGCGTGATTCTCTTCACCTACATAAATACGATCAATGCCTGCTACTATCAGTTCTTTGACCTGTTCAATACTTTCAGCCGTTGCTGTAATGGTAATTTTCTTCATAAGATAATTATATCAAAAATGAAAATTTCTGATACCCAACTAGTTGATTTTAATATTTAGACTTTTCTAATTTATTCCTTGTAATAGTTTTGTAACATAAATGTCATAAAAACACAGTAATGTTATGGTATCCTTGTTGGAGCAGTAAAGGAGACGATATGGCACAAAGACACTATCAGTCCCATGAATACCAGTACGAAGAGTATATCCCAAAAGAGCAACAAGCAAGTTACCAAACTTATCAAGCAAGAAATACTACGAATTATCGCGTTAAAGAGTTAGTATTTTTTATCAATATTGTTTTGTTTAGCTTACTAACAGTGATTTCAAGCTATATTTACCTGTCTTTAGGTATGCCAGTTTTTGTCGCATTTACCTTAGCAAGTGTAACAGGCTTTATCGGGCTTCGTTTAATTCAGATTGGACTTAAAAAGAAATTTAGACCGAAACAGACACATAAATAGAACAAAAAATAGTAGAGCGGAGGATCATTCCCCGCTCTTTTTGCTTGCCCTTCTCCCCTCATCAAACAATTCACTTTCTTTTCCTCTTAAAATGGTTCGATAATTTTCAATTTTATAATCCAAACGGTCTAAAGCTTCCTGAATTTCCACCAATCGTGACCGCAATTCTTCCTGCTCTTCTTTTAGTAAATCGATCCGAGCTTCCACTGTACTATCTCCAGCCTGCACCAAGCTCATATACTCAATCAAGCGCTCAATCGACATACCCGCACTCCTAAAACAGCGAACAAATTCCAAGATGGCTATATCATTTTCCGCAAAGTCCCTCACTCCAGAAGATTTTCGTGCAATTTTGGGAACAAGCCCTATCCGCTCATAATAACGAATGGTATCAGCTGATAGACCAGTCACTTCACAAACTTCTTTAATGTTCATATTCATTCTCCCTTAGTTTTGTATATCTATTATATAGCTTTAAGTCAAGTATGGAGAAAAAATCTGGGTTTCCCCAGATTTTCTACCCTATAAATAATCACCCTTGACAACAAAGAAAGTGCCACGAATCTCGCCTGCTAGTTTGGAGCGTTGGCGGGTAAACTTGAATTTTCCTTCAAATTCTTTGGGTATTTCAATGCCGTCTGACAATTTGAAACAGACCGCTCGTTTGCCACCTTCTTCAAGCGTATAGAGGACATTAACTGCCAAGCCATTGTCATAAAAAACAAAAGATCAGAGTATACTATCTACTTCAAGTTGGGCTACATTGAGTGGAGTATAAGGAAAAACCATGTCCCGCTCTGCTAATACTTTCTCGATAATGGGCAGGATTTCAGGTTTCTCATCTGGTGTGTAAACCACATACTCCTCTGTTTGTATTTGTTCCAGAAGTAGCGAGCTTCATTGGCCCGCAATCCTGCAAGAACATCTGCCACTATACTTGCCTCTAAGCCTGTCGTCTCTACTTCTTTAAAATTCACTGTATATGACATGAGTTTCCTTTCAATAAAAAAAAGCACCCGAAGGTGCTAGGCAATGCCAATTACCGAATCAATATGGAAGCAATGTCCTGTAAGCATAGGTTTAGTAATGAAAATCAGGGCAAACAACCACAAAGATAATCGGTAAGTGGGCAATTATGCATTAAAAGCATCTGTTAATTGCGGTACAACTTGCTTCTTCCGTGAAACGGCACCTGCAAGGAAAGCGTGGTTGTTTTCCAACTTGAAGTTAAAGGCAGCTTCCACCTTGTCCATGTTACTACCGAGCGCAACGATTTCAGAGTTTGAGTTTACGATGTCCGTAATCATCAATACGAAATCACTGTATCCTTCTGAAACGATTGCCGCTGTCATGGCAACTTCGATTTCTTCTTGACGCTCCAAAACTTCTGCAATATCAACTGTATTGACTTGGGCTACACGCACATTGCTTCCATTTAAAGCAAATGTTTTTGCATCAATATTAATCAATTCTTCTGCTGACTTGCTGGCTAGGTTGGTGCCTGCTTTCAAGAGTGCCAAGCCGTATTCTTCCAAGTTCACACCGGCAATTTCAGCCAACTCAGCCGCAACTTGTGGATCTGTTGCATGAGTAGTTGGAGATTTGAGCAAGAGTGTGTCTGAAATCAAACCTGATAAAAGAAGTCCGGCTACTTCTTTTGGAGGTGTTACTCCGTTTTCTTTAAAGGCACGGTAAACGATTGATGATGCTGAACCTACTGGCTCCAAACGCATATATAATGGATTTGCAGTTTCAAAGTTTGCAACACGGTGGTGATCAATAACAGCTGCTACTTCCACTTCCTTGATGTCTGCGATCGATTGTTGAAATTCATTATGGTCTGTCAAGATGACTTGGTTAACACCTTCTGCCTTAGCAGACTCAACCACGCGCGGTGCAGTAACTCCAAAATACTCAAGCGCAAAAGCAGTTTCTTCATTTGGTGTTCCTAATGCTACAGCTTCCGCATCACGACCAAACACTTCACGCTCCAAATGAGCCCACCCGTATGATGATGCAATGGCATCAGTATCAGGATTTTGGTGACCAAAAACTAAAAATTTAGACATGTCTACAACCTCATTTTCTAATAATCTTCTACATTTTACCATAAATAGAAAGACTTGTGAACATGGACGGGTCGGGATTTGCCAAACGTTTTCAAAAAGAGTAAGATAAAAGGTAACAATGCAAAAGGAGAACTATATGAAATTTTCAGACTATACCTACATACGTCCTGATTATACAGCGATTAAAGCGCAATTTTCTGACCTAACAGAACAGTTAGCTCAAGCTAGTGATTTGGAAACGACTCGCACACTTGTGATAGCTACTACAAAATTGCTCAACTTAATCGATACCCAGTACAATCTTTGGATGATCCGTCATACCATTGACATGAACGATGAGTTTTACAACGAAGAAACTAAATTTTGGAACGAGTATTATCCTTTATTTGAAGAATTGACAACCAACTACTATCGTGTCATTGTCCAAACACCGTACAAGGTTGAATTGGCAGATATTTTACCTGAAACTTTCTTCATGCAGGCAGAGAACAAGCTCAAGACTTTCTCATCTGATGTGATTCCCTTGTTCCAAAAGGAAAACGAATTGACCGATGAATACAGTAAATTGATTGCTGGTGCAGAGATCAATTTCCAAGGTCAGACCTACAACCTGGCCCAAATGGGGCCATTCGGTCAATCAACCGACCGTGATGTCCGCAAGGCTGCTTCTGCTGCTACAACCGCTTTCTTTGAAAGCAAGGAAGCTGATTTCGACCGAGTTTACGATGAATTGGTCAAAGTCCGCACGGAAATTGCCCACAAACTTGGCTTCAAGGACTATGTGGAATACAGCTACATCAAGATGAACCGTTTTGATTACAATCGTGATATGGTCAAGGTTTACCGTGAAGAAATCCTCAAACATATCGTACCGATTGTGCAAGATCTTCGTCAACGCCAAGCCAATCGATTGCAGGTGCCAAGCCTCAAACACTACGACCTCAACCTTGAGTTCTTGGACGGAAATGCTGTTCCTCAGGGTGACCCTGACTTTATCGTCAGCCAAGCCCAAGACATGTACCGTGAATTATCCGCAGAAACAGGCGAATTCTTTGATTTCATGATTGAGCATGAACTCTTGGACTTGAAAGCAAAACCAGGCAAAAACAGCGGTGGCTACTGTACCTATATCCCTGACTACAAAAGCCCATTCATCTTCTCTAACTTCAACGGAACAAGCGGTGATATTGATGTTTTGACCCACGAAGCAGGTCACGCTTTCCAAGTCTATCGTTCCCGTTGGATCCAAAGTCCAGAAGTTGTCTGGCCGACCTATGAAACCTGTGAAATCCACTCTATGTCTATGGAATTTATGACTTGGCCGTGGATGGACCGTTTCTTCAAGGAACAAGTCGATAAATATAAATTTACCCACTTGGCAAGCGCCCTGCTCTTCTTGCCTTACGGTGTCTTGGTGGACCACTTCCAGCACGAAGTCTATGAACATCCAGAAATGACACCAGCAGAACGTAAGGCGACTTGGAAAAAACTCCAAGACCTCTACTTGCCAGACCGTGATTATTCTGAGTCAGAAGCCCTCAACCGTGGTATCTTCTGGTACCGTCAAGGGCACATCTTTGCTAGCCCATTCTACTACATTGACTACACCTTGGCCCAAGTCTGTGCCCTACAATTCTGGAAACGTACGCAGGTAGATCACGATGAAAATGCTTGGGAAGACTACATCCGCATCTGTGATTTGGGCGGCACCAAGTCCTTCTTGCAAGTGGTTGAAGCCGCAAACCTCCAATCACCGTTCAAAGAAGGCGCCCTTGAAAGCACAGCCAAAGCTGCCGCTGATTGGTTAGATGCAGTTAAGGATACCGACTTATAAAAATACAAAAATCTGAATGAATCAAGTGGCTCATTCAGATTTTTTTGATTTGACAAAGTTGATGTATTTATCCCCGAAAGTTTCAATTTGCTCCAAGACCAATCTAAATTCCTGACCAATCTCGCTCAGTTCATACTCGACCTTTGGCGGTACTTGTGCATAGACCTTGCGTGTGATTAAGCCATCTTCTTCCAATTGACGCAACTGCTTGGTTAAGGTTGCTTGTGAAATGCCAGTCAATCGACGATGCAATTCATTAAACCGAATCGGTCCGTCCTCAATATGATGCAATAATAAAATATTCCATTTTCCAGACAAGACTGTCTGTGTAGCTAAATAAGGACAGGCATAGATATTATTGATATGATATTTTGGCATGTTTTTCCTCCCTCTTTCTATTGAAAATACCCATTACTTTAGAAAAAAATAGTAACCATTTTATAAAATCGTACTTGTGTTTTTTAATGTATCTGTTACAATCATACCATAAACTGAATGAATAAGAAAGTCAGGAATTACGATGTACAACTCACATTTTGAACTGGGCCATGTCGCCCTCAACGTCCGCGATTTAGAACTCCAAAGCCAGTTTTACCAACAAGTCTTGGGGCTGAAAGTCCTCTCCCAAAGCCCTAAACAGATTGACCTTGGCGTTGAAAAAAACATCCTTATCCGCCTGATTCAGACAGAGCAGAAAGACGAAGTCCACCACAGCTACGGACTCTACCACTTGGCCATTGTCCTACCTAGCCGCGAAGACCTTGGGACCATTTTTCGCCACTTTATCGACAATAAGATTCCCCTCCAAGGGGCCAGCGACCACGGTTACAGCGAAGCCATTTACCTAGCCGACACCGAAGGCAATGGCGTTGAGATTTACCGCGACCTGCCTCAAGACACTTGGGATGTCCGCCCAGACGGCCGCATCGTCGGCATTACTGAGCCTATGGATGCTGAAACGATCTATGCTTTAGGGAAAAAAGCTGACGCAGCCTATCAAATGCCAGCTGGCAGTCGCATGGGGCATGTCCATCTGTCTGTCCGAGAAAGCGCTGCTTCTAGCCGGTTTTACCAGGAGGTCTTAGCTGTCGAGGATAAATTCTCCGTCCCATCTGCAGCCTGGTTAGCTTCCGGCGACTACCATCACCACCTAGCTGTCAACGAATGGGGAGGAAAAAATCTGAAAACCAGACAAGAAGGCATGCCAGGACTTGCCTACTATACGGTCATCTATTCCAATCCAGAAGCTTTTGAAGCAACCTTGAATCGTGCCATTGTTGCAAACCTAAACCTTCACAGACTAGACAATAGCGCAGCCTTTGTTGATGTGGATGGCATTAAAACAAAATTAATCTTAGAATAAAAAAAAGAACAGGAAATGCTCCGGCACTTCCTGTTCTTTTTATTAGTATTTTATCCCTTAATTCGATTCAGATATTCTTGATAAGTTTCAGTCTCCATCAAGGCTTTAGCATTTTCCACTCTAGCTCGTGTTGGAGGTTTTGTTCCCTCAAGTGGATATGGACGACCAAGTTCACGCCACTTAAATTCACCAAGATTGTGGTATGGCAATACCTCAAAACGTTCTACATTGTTTAAAGTTTTGACAAATTTACCAAGCTCAATCAAATCTTCATCTCGATCAGTTAAATTTGGTACCAAAACGTGACGAATCCAAACAGGTTTTCCAATGTCGGATAAATAACGAGCACATTCCAAAATGGTTTTATTACTGTGTCCAGTCACAACTCGGTGTTGTTCAGGATTTATTTCCTTAATATCAAGAAGCACCAAATCTGTCACTTCCATGAGACGATTGTATTTTTCCAAATATCGCTCCGTTGAACGGAAGGTTAAGGCACAGGTATCCAATGTGGTATGGATGCCTTTTTCTTTTGCAAGAGTGAATAACGCAATCAAAAAATCAATCTGAATGGTAGCTTCACCACCAGAAACAGTTATTCCGCCTTCCTTTCCCCAAAACATACGAAACCGAAGTGCCTCATTTAACACATCCTCTGCAGTACGCTCCGTCGCAGCAGGGTTGACCAAATCCCATGTATCTGGATTGTGGCAATATTGGCAACGCATATGGCAACCTTGCATAAAGACAACAAAACGTACACCAGGACCATCAACGGAACCAAAACTTTCTGTTGAATGAACCAAACCAGTTACTTTACGATAATCAACCTCTGTCATAATCTTTCCCTCACAACTTTATGCCTCTAGTATAACACAAAAATGGAAACGCTTCTATTATTGACTATCTGCTTCATTCGGCAACTCTCTATCCTTTCGTATCCGGTATGTCAGTCCAAGCACTTCCTATTCCATTATTTGAGTGTCTACTAATTCAAGGTGCTCTTCTATCCCTTCAAACAATTGTAGGCCACTCCCAAAAATGACTGGCGACACAGTCAATTCCAAAACATCAACTACGGTTTCTTTCAGGAGAAATTTAGTCAGACGAGGGCTTCCTAAAACTAAAATATCGCTAGCATTTTCTGTTTTCAAATATCGAATTTTTCGGTAATCTGTTCATGAATCAAAGTTGAATGATTCCATGCAATTTATTGTAACGTTCTTGAACAAACAATTTTTTCAACCGCGTCTATCCAGGCAGCATGAGCACGTTCATGCTCACTTCCTTCTCCTCATTGTTCAACATATTTGGCCAATACTGGTACATCATCTCATAGGTTGCTCTTCCCCATAATATCGTATCTGCATTGGCAGTCACCTGTTTGGCAAACTGCTCAAGTTCTACATTCTAGTGGACAAAACCAATGTCCATAGCCCCATTTGGTCCATCAGCAATCCCATCCAAGGATGTGTGTAAAAAACAACTAAATTTCTCATCCAATCTTCCTCTATCATTCATTTTCTAAAGATTAGTGTAACATATTTACAAGACGATGCTCAATGATAATGTTGATCTTAGAAAAGAATAAAAAAAGAAAGACCAAAACTAGTCCTTCTCTTCGTTCTCATCATCAAGTGGGGTGATGAGAATTTTCAATTTTGTTACACGGCCATTTTTCACTTTGTCATTGACCATCACAATGTGGAAACCATTGTTGTCTAATTCGTAGGCTTCTTTTTCATCCTGACTTGGAATGGTTCCAAGCCCTGTCAAGTAAAATCCTGCAATGGTATCAACATCATCACTACTCAAATCCAAATCAAAGTACTCGTTGAAATCATTCAAGGTCATACTGCCTTGGACAATGAACGTATTCTCCGCAATTTCACGCACAAAGATTTCTGTTTTGTCAGTTTCATCATCTATTTCCCCGACAATTTCTTCAAGCAGGTCTTCGAGGGTAACAATCCCTGATACGCCACCATACTCATCTAGTAAGATGGCCATTTGATTTTGAGTATTTCGAAAAGACTTCAGCAAATCATCCACAAAAATCGTCTCAGGAACAAATAGTGGTTCCTGCATAATACGGCGAATATTTAACTGATCGAATCCATTTTTGAAACTTTCAGCAAGAATTTTTTTGGTATGAATGAGGCCAATGATATTGTCTTTATCCCCTTCGTAAACAGGTATTCGAGAAAAATTTTGGCGAATAATTTCTTGCATGATGACGTTAATATCATCTTCGATATTTACCATGAAAGCATCTGTACGCGGTACCATGACTTCACGAGCCATCATTTCATCCAAATTGAATATTCCCTGAAGCATTTCGATTTCTTCAGCATCTAAGGTTTGTTCGCTCTTGGTTAAAATATACTCAATCTCATCTCGAGTCATTTGCTCATCTGCATCATCGAAATTCATAGGCGTAATACGACTAATCAAGTTTGTCGAAGCTGATAACAACCAGACAAAAGGACTTACAATTTTTCCAAGAAAAATAATGACTGGTGCTGTGACAACTGCCAAGTTTTCTTTCATATTCATGGCAATTCGCTTCGGATACAATTCACCAAGAACAATTGATACATATGTCAGCATCGCCAGAGCTAGCCAGTAACCAGCTGTCTGAGCTGTCGCAGAATTTCCCATCCATTTTGCAAACACAGCCCCTAAATCATTGGCCAAGCTAGCACCAGAAAGGATTGAAATAAAGGTGATTCCGACCTGAATCGTAGATAAGAAATTGTTTGGATTTTCTAACACCGTCAAAAGACGAACAAACTTCTTCTCCCCTTCTGCAGCTTTTTGTTCAACTCTCGAACGATTAAGGGAAACTAGAGCCATTTCAGATGCTGAGAAAAAGGCATTGAACAAGGTCAATAAGAATAAAATAGATAGTTGTAAATAGATGGTCTGACTACCAGGGTCTTCCATGATGTTCTCCTATAATAAAATTTATAACATTTCAATTATACCATAAAATCTGAAATATACCATATATCTTGTTAAAAATTCTCAATTGCCGACAGTTTTATGATACAATAATCAAAAGGAATAGGAGATAAGCAATGATTCTTTCATTGAAACATGTCTATTATAAGAGACAGGGTAAAATAATTTTAGAAGATATAAACTGGGAATTTCAACAAGGAGAACGTTGGGCAATTTTGGGTCTCAACGGTGCTGGCAAGTCAACACTCCTGCGTATTCTAATGGCAGAATTTTGGAAAACCTCTGGTGATTTGACAGTATTAGGGGTTGAATTTGGTAAAGGTGACATACCCAGTCTTCGTACGAAAATTGGTGTTGTCGGTTCTTTTCTAGCAGAACGATTTCCCATTGACCTAACTGCAGAACAAATCGTATTGACAGGTAAATATAAGTCCTCCATCCTATATCGTGAATATGGGCAAGCGGAGCTCAACGAAGCAAAAGCTATGCTTAAGTCTATTAAGGCTAGTCACCTAATTGGTCGGACTTATGCGAGCCTTTCACAGGGTGAACGCCAACTCTTGCTCATTGCCCGTAGCCTCATGGAATATCCAGCTATTTTGATATTAGATGAAGCAACCGTTGGACTTGACCTATTGGCACGCGAGCGCCTCCTTCATCATATCGATTCTATCTGTCAACTCCCAAATGCTCCTGCCATCATCTATGTCACCCACCACGCAGAAGAAATCACAAACAACTTTACTCACGTCCTCCTTCTAAAAGAAGGAAAAGTCTTGGCACAGGGACCAAAACAAGAAATTCTAACTCCTGCCCTGCTCAGTGATTTTTATGGTAATCAAGTTGAATTGATTGAACTAGGAGACGAGCGATTGTTCATCAAGCCAATTCTTAACTAGCACAATTCAAATGAATCAGATAAGAAAAGACCTAGAATGTTGGAAATTCACTCACAGGTTCTAGGCCTTTTCTTATACTCTTATTTATCATTTTATCACCCGCTCGTGTCTGATTCAATATCCATACATTTAAAAATAATCAAACTCCGTCAGCGCATAACTTTCTAGTTGGTTAATATTGCGCCGCATTTGCTTGGCTGCCATTTGTGATAAATGACCATACTTTTCATATTCTGCAACCACTTTTCTTTCTAAATAATACCCTCGTAACAGATCATCTAAACTTTCGGGTTTCATCCGTCCGATAACATCTTCCACCTTGATTCCTGCATGAATCAATTGAGCTTGGTATAGGTAGAATTCTTTTAGCCGCTGAATGTATTCAGCAGAGAACCTCAACTGATTTTTCTCTAAAAATTGAATAATCTCTGCGGTATTGGCCAAGAATAATTCAGACAATGCTGGATCATACTCATTCTTTTGAGCAGTCGCATCCTGATTCCTTTTCCCTAAACTAGTTCCGATACTAATCCATTCATGATACCACTTATTGATGACCCTTCGACTGATTAGCCATAAGTATTTGAAGGTTGGAACCAGGTCACGATTAATATCCTGTTCCAATGTTCTTAAATAGTTTTGATAGTGACGGTAGGAAGACAAACTGAGGTGTTCTTTCGCAAATACAGTCTCTAACCCCTTCTGTTCAATTTCTACCAATTTCAACCTTAAACTGGCCACCTCTTTCCGCATGTCTACAGACATCAGCTGACGATGAAGATGTTCTATCCGCCTATAATATTGACCAATTACAACATAAATACCATTTGGATTTGCGGCATCATCAATATCCAGTTCCAATTCGTTGACCACCACTTGCAGAATAGAGATTCGGACAGAACCTTCTAAAATCGGAGACTCGTTCTTCTGTTTTGCAAACCTTGGTAAAACGACTAAGCCCGCCAAAAAACTCAACAGGGTCACCATTCCGACAGTAAATAGAATCAGACTGTAAATCAAACTATCAAATTCTGGTAACAACAAAATCGTAGCAATAGAGACCGACCCTTTTATCCCTGAAAATGTTAGAATCCCCAGCTCATGCATACTATAAACACTCTTAGAAGACCTTGCTTTTCGATAAGCATTCAAGCAGAGTAAACCAATAAAGCGTAGCAGAAACAGACTAATGGTTAAGAGAATAACTATCCCTAACAAGTGACCATTACTAATCAATGGATTCCTCAAAGCAGGCTGAATGATTCGAGTAAATTCGTACCCAAAAACAAGAAAAACCAACCCATTCAATGAGAAATTTAGAGTATCCCAAACAATTTGGTTCACACGATTTACACGCGCATCAAACAAAGTCATTTTTTTCAACTGCTTCGATTGAAACAGACCTGCAATGACCACTGCAATAATTCCAGAACCACCGATATAGGTAGCCACAAAATAAGCCAGTAAGGGTAATGAAAGTTCGAGCAACAGAACTCCAGGAATATCGGCTACATCCAATTTTTCAAGTAATGAAACCAAACCACGATGACCAAAAGCAAGAAAAAGTCCTGCGAGCATTCCACCGACAAGTGCCCATACAAACTGAGTACCTGCGCTCACGAAGGAAAAACTACCAGTTGTTAAAGCCAAAATAGCAAATTGAAAAACAACAAGTCCACTCGCATCATTCAGCAAGCCCTCTAGGGTCAAAATGGTTTCTAATCGTTTTGGAAAAGCAAAGCGATTTGATAACACTAAAAAGGCTACAGCATCAGTAGGCGCAAGTGCAGCCCCAAGGGCAAAACTTGCAGAGAGAGGAACCTCTACTGGTAATAAGTAGCCAGCCAAAGTTCCGATTCCCAAGGCTGTTAAAAAGACCAACGGAAAAATTAGGAAGGCAATAACTTTCCAATTTTCCATCAAGTCATCGACATTACTTTGCTGACCCTCTCTAAAGTTTAAGGGAGCAATAACTAAAGCAAGGAACAATGAAGGATCTAGGGCGAGATTCCCGACTCCAAATAGTAGACCTGCACCAACTCCCAATAAAACTTGAATAAATGGAAGTGGAAATTTGGGATTTAATCGATAAATGGTATTGGAAATAACTAATAGGATTAAAAATATAATGATTTGAACAAAACTTGTAATACAATCACCTCCTTAATTGTTGTTGATACGTTCTATCATCACCAAAAACGGTGGAGTATTGACTTGGTTCAGCGGTTTATAAAGCATGGCAGTAAAGACGGTCTGGTCCAGCTGACTGACAAAGTCTAAGACCACATCCTTTTCTACTGCTCCGCCCTCGTGGCCATAATAAATCATGATAGCAAGACGACCACCAACAACCAGTCGATCTAGGACTTTTTTGATGGCTTGAAGGGTGGTTTCAGGCAAAGTAATGACTGACTTATCCGCTGAAGGTAGGTAGCCAAGATTAAAAATAGCTGCCTTACATTGATCCACAAACTGATCTAGGCTTTCGTGTCCTGTCAAAACCAATTGGGCATTGGTCAAGCCAGCTTTTTCTAGTTTTTCAGCCGTTGTGTTCAAGGCTTGTTCCTGAATATCAAATGCCACGACCTTTCCTGCTCGCTGAGCTAAGAATAAAGTGTCATGTCCATTTCCCATAGTCCCATCGACAGCAAGGTCTTGGTCTGTTAAAATCTCATCTAAAAAGGCATGTGCCATATGTAATGGTCTAAGCATATTTTCTCCTTAGGCTAATAATTCCAAAAAGTAAGTTGTCAAGGTCACTTCATCTACCTTTTTACGTTGTTGTAGCCACCAGCTGACGGTTTCCACAAAAGTAGTGACAACAAAATGCAGCAATAGGTCCTCTGGAAGACTCCGTTTATCCTGCATGTAATCTTCCATCACTTTTGGATAAATATCATGTTTGAGCTCTGTCTCTAATTCCTTTAAAAAATAGGTGTTACGTGATAACAAGAGGCTAGCTACTCGGTCTTGATTTGTCCGAAAATGTTTGAAAATATGCGCCAGCAAAACTGTTACATCACTATCTTCACGACCTGTAAACAAATGATGAAATAGGTCATGACAGAGTTCTTCCAAAAGAGCTTCCTTACTGGCATAATGGGCGTAAAAAGTAGAACGGCCAACATCTGCCTTATCAATGACATCCTGCACACGCATGTCATCATACCCTTTTTCGTTTAATAGGCTCAAAAACGCCTGAAAAATCGCCTTTCGTGTTTTTGCAATTCGTCTATCCATTTCTCGTACATTTCAAACATTATGTTCAAAAACAAACAAAATGTTTTACTTGTTTCTAGTTATTTGGCTCATTTAATAGCATAATGAACCTATAAACAGTATAACATAGAAAGGGTTTGTCATGTCGTCTAGTAAAAATACTTTCATTGCTTTTTTGCTGAATCTTTCTTTTTCTATCATTGAATTTATCTTTGGAGCACTCTTTCACTCCAGCGCCATTTTAGCAGATGCTGTCCATGATTTTGGGGATGCTCTAGCCATTGGCAGCTCCGCATTGATGCAGACCTTCGCAAATAAACCAGCTGATAGCACCTATCCCTTTGGTTACAAGAGATGGAATATTTTGGCAGCACTCTTGACCTCAAGCATTCTAATTACCGGTTCTAGCCTAATTCTTGTGGAAAACATTCCCAATCTTTTCCATCCCCAACCTGTCAACCAAGATGGGATGCTAGTACTTGGAGTGATCGCTATCATCATCAATTTCGCCGCTTCCCGTATTTTAAAAAATGGCCATAGCCATAATGAATCCATTCTTAGTTTGCACTTTCTAGAAGATATTTTAGGATGGCTGGCGGTCATTCTTGTCTCCATTATTCTCCAATTCACTGATTGGTACTTCCTTGATCCCCTACTTTCAATCATTATTTCTCTATTTATCCTTAGTCAGGCCCTCCCTAAGGCATGGAATAATCTGAAAATCTTTCTTGAACAAACTCCGTCTGGAATAAAGAGTGATGAACTGGCTCTTGAGTTGTTGTCTATACCAAATGTGGAATCCATCGTTCAACTTAAAGTATGGACAATGGATGGATATGAACATTGTGCTACACTGACTGTTAAACTTACTAACCATGCTTTGGCAGGAAAGACCAAAGAAAGAATACGGAATTCTCTTATCACCTATGGAATTCTCCAAATTACCATTGAAACGGTGTAACTTTCTCTTCATTTTCCAAATTGATTACGAATAAATAGGTATGAAGATCTGTATCCTATTTTTCCTCGGAGCTTCAATTGGCTCCTTTTTGGGACTGGTCATTGACCGGTTCCCTGAACAATCCATTATCCGACCATCTAGTCATTGTAGTTCTTGTAAGAAGCGACTCAAGGTTTGGGACCTGATTCCCATTCTTTCTCAGCTTTCAACCGCATCCAAATGTCGATATTGCAAGGTAAATATTCCCTATTGGTATGCTGGACTAGAATTCTTAACTGGTCTTACTGTCCTGCTCTGCCATTTTCAACTCCTAAGCCTAACTGAAACCATACTCATCCTTGCAGGGCTGGTTTTGGCCATTTACGACATCAAGCATCAGGAATATCCTTTTGCCGTCTGGCTCGTTTTTACTTTTGTAGCTCTGTTACTCTCCCAGCTTAACTGGCTCTTTTGTTGCTTTTTAGCCTTGGCTTTTCTGACAGAGAAATGGCAGCTCAATATCGGTTCGGGTGATTTTCTATATTTGGCTAGTCTGTCCCTAATTTGTGGCTTGACTGAAATCCTATGCATTATTCAAATCAGCTCACTCTTAGGCTTATTCGTCTTTACAATTTACAAGCCAAGATCCATTCCTTACATACCATTCCTTTTTCTTGCGAGTATTTTCGTCATTCTGTGCATCTAAATCGAGTTTTTCTCGATTTTTTTGTTATAATAGTAGGCATATTAGCGTTCAGTTTCAATAGTAACTGAATCGTCTTCACTTAGGAAGGCAAGAGGAGAAATCTTATGACACTATTTCAGGATGACAGTTTGATACTGCACACCGACCTTTATCAAATCAATATGATGCAGGTCTATTTTGACCAAAATATTCACAATAAAAATGCCGTTTTCGAAGTATACTTCCGTTCTCAACCCTTTAAAAATGGTTATGCGGTCTTTGCAGGCTTGGAGCGCGTGGTGAACTACCTTAATAATCTTCGTTTTAGTCAAACAGATATTGACTACCTAACAGAATTGGGATATCCTCAAGATTTCCTAGATTATTTGGCTCAATTAGAAATGACCTTAACCGTCCGATCTGCAAAAGAAGGTGATTTGGTTTATGCGAACGAACCTATTCTCCAAATCGAAGGTCCTTTGGCACAATGCCAATTGATTGAAACAGCCTTGTTAAACATCGTCAACTACCAAACACTCATTGCTACAAAAGCTCGTCGTATCAAGGCAGTTATTGAAGATGAGCCATTGATGGAATTTGGAACCCGTCGTGCTCAAGAAATGGATGCTGCAATTTGGGGTACACGGGCAGCCTTTATTGGTGGAGCATCTGCGACTTCCAATGTTCGAGCAGGAAAAATCTTTGGCATACCTGTAGCTGGTACCCATGCTCATGCCTTGGTTCAAACCTATGGTGATGATTACAAAGCATTCAAAGCCTATGCGGAAACACATAAAGACTGTGTCTTCTTAGTAGACACCTATGATACACTACGCGTTGGTGTTCCAGCAGCCATCCGAGTTGCAAAAGAGATGGGAGACAAGATAAACTTTAAAGGAGTCCGTATCGACTCTGGGGACATGGCTTACATTTCTAAAAAAGTTCGTCAACAATTAGACGATGCTGGATTTACAGATGCAAAAATTTATGCCTCCAATGATCTTGATGAAAATACCATTTTGAACCTAAAAATGCAAAAAGCAAAAATTGATGTCTGGGGTGTGGGCACAAAACTCATCACTGCTTATGATCAACCAGCATTGGGAGCAGTCTATAAGATTGTATCCATTGAAGACGAAAACGGAAATATGCGCGATACCATTAAGTTGTCTTCCAATGCTGAAAAAGTATCTACTCCAGGTAAAAAACAAGTGTGGCGAATCACCTCTAAAGAAAAAGGGAAATCTGAAGGAGATTACATTACCTTCGCTGATACAGATGTCACTCATCTAGACAGTATCTACATGTTCCATCCAACCTACACCTACATCAATAAAACCATTGAAAACTTTGAAGCACGTCCACTTCTCGTTCCTATTTTTGAGAATGGCAAACAAGTTTACGAGTTGCCAAGTTTGGCAGAAATTCAAGACTACGCCAACAAGGAAATTGATAAACTCTGGGATGAGTACAAGCGCGTACTTAATCCACAACTCTATCCAGTAGACTTGGCTCAAGACGTTTGGGATAATAAGATGAAGCTCATCAACAGTATCCGTCAACAAAGCCAGGCAAAAGCGATTTAAGGGGACTGACTCATGACTTTACAAGAAACAATCATCAATGAATTAGGCGTTAAACCTACTATTGACCCTAAAGAAGAAATTCGTCGCTCCATCAACTTTCTCAAAGACTACCTCAAAAAGCATCCTTTTTTAAAAACCTATGTTTTAGGAATCTCGGGTGGACAAGATTCAACCTTGGCCGGTCGCTTAGCTCAACTGACTATGGAAGAAATGCGCGCAGAAACAGGTGACGATAGCTACCAATTCATCGCTATCCGCCTACCTTATGGTGTGCAAGCTGATGAGACGGACGCCCAAGCAGCACTATCTTTTATCAAACCAGATGTCAGCCTAACCATCAACATCAAGGAATCAACAGATGCAATGGTAGCTGCAGTCAATGCAAATGGACTAGAAATGTCTGATTTTAATAAGGGAAATGTTAAAGCTCGCATGCGCATGATTGCCCAATATGCGATCGCTGGTGAACGCAAGGGAGCTGTCATTGGTACCGACCATGCGGCTGAAAACATTACTGGCTTCTTCACCAAGTACGGTGATGGCGGTGCAGACATCCTCCCCCTCTACCGCCTAAACAAACGCCAAGGCAAGCAACTGCTCGCTGAATTGGGGGCTGATGAAAAACTCTACCTCAAAGTTCCTACTGCTGACTTGGAGGAAAACAAACCAGGCCTTGCTGACGAGGTCGCACTTGGTGTCACATACAATCAAATTGATGATTTCCTTGAGGGAAAAACCATTGATGCTCAAGCGCAAACCATTATCGAAGGCTGGTGGAATAAGACAGCTCATAAGCGCCACTTGCCAATTACTATTTTTGATGACTTTTGGAAATAAACGAATAGCCCCTGACGATAGTGAACCGTCAGGGGTCATTTGTTACACTTATACTCTTCGAAGATCAAAACCAGACGCTGTTAACTTGATTTGATGACAGAAAAGCTCATGTAGAGGTTTTCAGCCTGTTCCCTTGAAATATAAAAGGAACAGAGTTCTATCTACATCTGCGTCGCCTAGTCTGATTGTGATTATCATTGAGTATTAATAGTAAAGTCTTCTTGCAATTTCCACCAACTGCTAGAATCGTACTGCTTTAACCGAGCTATTTAAAATATAGTCGAATGAATTAGCTTCCAGACAAGAAACTGAGGTGCAGGTTGCTAGAACAGCCTAAAAGCTGTTCTAGGTTGGAAATAAGACTCACGAAACAAGTCACTTTCGTAGAGTAAGGAAAGCCGAAAGTGATGATGTATCAAAGCTAATACATTCGACTATAATTTCCAGCCTTTAACAATCAGACGATAAAGCCCATAGGCTAATACTCCTCCTAAGGTATTGGTCCAGAGATCGTCCACTTCAAAAACACGTTGAGCATCAATCAGCAAGTCAAGTAACAACTGTGTACATTCAATAAACAGACTGAAACAGAATGTATAAGAAAGAACTGCTTTAAGGCTCCGCCATTCCTCCCGAAGAAAAAGAAGCAGAAAAACGAGAGGAAAGAGAAGAAAAATATTGGTCACATTTTGTAGGATAATCCAACCAAAGTCTCCTAGACTATCTACCTTGTCTCCATTGACAATACTATTAAACGGAGTTGGCAAAAGATACAGTCGGCCAATTTGAATAATTCCTGGGGTCGAGAAATCCTTATACTGTGGATACCAAGTCTGGGGCAGAAAACAGAGTAAAACAATAGCCAGAGCGTAAACCCAAGCTAAAGTTGTACAAGTCCGTCTTCCAAGCTTGGTCAAGTTGCCGTCTGCTTGGAATAATTTTCTCATGCACGAATACCTGCCTTAGCTTTTGCGGCTGCAATACGAGCACGCGCTTTTTCACGGTCTTTTTTGAGCGTATTGGAACGCAACTGACCACAGGCTGCATCAATATCTGTACCATGTTCCTGACGAACGACACAGTTGACCCCATTTTTCTTCAAAACATCAAAGAATGCCAAGGTCCGTTCCTTGGTTGAACGACTATATTGGTCATGCTCACTAACAGGGTTATACGGAATCAAGTTGATATAAGACAATTTACGAATATTCTTGGTCAAATCAGCCAATTCTTGAGCTTGTTCCACACCATCATTGACCTCGTTCAGCATTATATATTCAAATGTAACACGACGATTGGTTGTCTGAATATAATCTTCAATTGCCTCAAACAATACCTCAATGGGGAATTTACGGTTAATCCGCATAATGCTCGAACGAAGGTCATTATTTGGTGCATGTAGAGATACTGCCAAGTTCACTTGAACTCCCTCACGTGCGAAATCACGAATTTTTGGTGCTAAGCCAGAAGTAGATACCGTAATGTGACGGGCACCAATTGCCAAGCCCTTGTCATCATTCACAACACGTAAGAAGGTCATAACATTATCGTAGTTGTCAAGTGGCTCACCAATCCCCATCACGACAATATGGCTAACACGTTCATTTTGATTGCGCTCATCTAAGTATTTTTGTACCAACATAATCTGTGCTACAATCTCACCACTCGTCAAATCTCTTTGCTTAGGAATCAATCCAGATGCGCAGAAGGTACAGCCGATATTACAACCAACTTGAGTCGTTACACAGACTGAAAGTCCATAATGTTGATTCATCAACACCGTCTCAATCAGCATTCCATCAGGTAATTCAAATAAGTATTTGATAGTACCATCTTTGGACTCTTGTACAATTCGTTGTTTGAGTGGATTGACGACAAATTCTTCTTCAAGCTTTTCGATTAAAGATTTTGGTAAGTTGGTCATTTCTGCGAACGATTGGACACGGGACCGGTAGAGCCATTCCCAAATTTGAGTGGCCCTGAATTTCTTTTCTCCATTTTCAATAATCCAATCAACTAGATTGGCTTGTGTAAAGGCATAAATTGATGGTTTCATGTTTCTCCCTATTTTTGGCGGATGACAAATCCACGTTTGGCTTCATTCATTTCACGATGGTGCTGTTTCTTATCGTGTTTTTGCGCTCGCTCTTGTTTCTGTTGCTTGCCTGTGGACGGTTTATTGTTATTTACGGTAAAATGACGGCCCTGTTCTTTTGAAGTATCTGAAGTTGACTTAGATCGTTTTGGTTCATTACGGATGACTTTCTTGTCCTTCGATACCAATTCTTCTGTACGTTGTTTTTGTCGGTTTCGATTTCGACTACGGTGACGTTTGCGACTTGTTTTTTCTTCAGGTTCTTCTTCTAACTCTTGTGGATTTGGATTTTCAAGAACAAAGTAGGCACATCCAAAATTACAATATTCTGTTAAATAATCATCTAACCGCCCAATTTTTAAATCAGACTTGACTGGTTTCTCGTCACGATAAAACCCTTTTAACCGAAGTTGTTCATTTCCCCAATCTCCAATAATATAATCAAATTTCAACATGATGGGCGAAAAGCGTTGCCCAAAAGCCGTTTGATCAAAAGCATCTTTGAAATCATCAACAACATTGAGTTCAATATTCTCTGAAACAACCTTATTCCCAATACGTGCAAAACTCGGACCTGGAAATTTATTGTAATTATACATTTCAGGTGAAATCTCTTTCTTCATTGTTCCTCCTATCTAATGAAATATTCGTATATCTAACCTTATTATTATAACATGAAACCAGCTGAAATAGCACTCTTCAACCATTTCAGAGAAATTTCAGACGAATTTAATTTTAGTATGGTTGAATGAATTTGCTTTCCTGGGTGCCGTTAGCCAGAACAGCCTCTAGTATGTTCTAGGGTGGAAATATGACATGCAGTGCAAGTCACTTTAGTAGAGTACGGCAAGCCGAAAGGACGATGTATCAAAGCTAATTCAAATGACTGATGCAAAAAAGAGCGACTTACTCGCTCTTAGTACTCTTCAAATAATCAATGGCTTCTTGAACAGTCGTCACTGGTACGATTTCAATATCAGCATTGGCCTTTTCTGCTGCTTCTTTTGCCTCTTCATAGTTTGTCTTAGCTGTTGGATTCTTCTTCAAAATTTCTGGGTCCACTGGATTATTTGGAACAAAGAAAACACTTGCACCAGCATTAATCGCAGATAATACTTTTTTATCTGCTCCTCCGATGTCTCCAACGGAACCATCTTGTTCAATCGTTCCTGTTCCTGCAATAACACGACCATCACGCAAGTCTGGCTCAGCCAGCTGTGTATAAATAGCTAATGTAAACATCAGACCAGCACTTGGACCACCAATTCCTCCTGTTTGGAAATCAATCGGGACAGAACTTTTTACCTCAGTATGGTCTACTAGCGTGATACCAATTCCGTTTTTACCATTTGATAATTTGATAATTTTTCCGTGGGCAGTCTTTTCTTCTCCATCACTAACATAGCCAACTGTTACATCACTATCAAGTTCTAAGCCTGAAACATATTTAATTAGTTCCTGAGAAGATTCAAACGTTTGACCATTTATACTAACAACCGTATCACCGATATTCAATACATTTTTAAACGTAGAGTCTTCTGCCAAATCCAACACATATACCCCAAAGAAATCCATCTCCACATCCTTGCCAGCCAAGGTCAGTCCTTGATATTTAGCCATGTTTTGAGAGGTTTCCATATAAAATTGAGCTATCCGATAGTATTCTTCACTGTCTGCACCACCCGTCATTTCTTCTGCAGAAACAATATCTGCGTAGGGGTTAAACTGAGCAATCAGCAACTGTAAGGCTGTTGCCTGCAAGACCGATACATAGGTAAAATTATAAGAACCTGGCTCCTTATCTTCTTCATTGTTGACTGTCAATACTTCCCGAATATCCGAAGCCCCTCCAGGACTCTCAATATAATATGGTAGACGTACAAAAACGGAAAACCATATCAATAACGTCCCCATAATAATTGAAACAATCAATAGCCATTTCTTATTTTTCTTCATACTTTTTTATCTCCTCATTTACATCTGCAGGTACATATAAACCAATATCTTGTTTAAAATAGATTAACTCTCGAACCTGGCTGGATGATACGAACTTGAGCTCTGGCTTTGCAATCAAATAGATCGTTTCCAAATCTGGTGCTAGCTGACGGTTGTAAAAATCAAAACTAGATTCATATTCTAAGTCCGTTGCATTACGCAAACCCCTTACCAGATGGGTCACACCATATCTTTTGGCAACATCGACCACTAATTCATTTTCAACAAGAATGACCTCGATGTTTTCTAAGCCGGCAAAAAGTCTTTCCAAAATAACCAATCGTTCCTCACCCGTCATCAAGCCAGACTTTTTCGGATTGGTAAACACTCCGACATATAATTTTTCAAACAAGCCACTTGCTCGCTCAATGAGGTCCATATGTCCATTTGTAATCGGGTCAAAAGACCCTGTAAACATTCCAATTCTATCTGACATATACAGTTACCTTACTAATTCCATATACTTTTTCTTTCCAAATTCCGAGCTCTGCAATCTCTTCAGGAAGCTGGATGTTTTTATCCGTCTCACAGACAACCATCACTTCCTCTGCCAATAAGTGACGACGACAAAGCTCAGAGATGACTGCCTCAATTTCCTGCTCTGCATATGGCGGATCCAGAAAAACAAGGTCAAAAGTTCCACTCAATGTCACCAAGGCTTGCCTAGCATCCATTTGCAAGAGTTGAAATTTATCTGAATCCTTAGTCATCTGAATGTTTTCTTTGATAACAGCTTGTGCTTTCCGGTCACGTTCTACTAAGACTGCCTGATTCATCCCTCTTGATATCGCTTCAATAGACAAGCCACCGCTACCAGCGTATAAATCTAAGACTCGCCCACCCTCAAAATATGGACCAATCATATTAAACATGGCACCGCGAACTTTATCAGAAGTAGGACGTGTTACCTTCCCATCTAATGTTTTGAGCGGTCTTCCACCATAGATACCTGATACAATTCTCATAAACACCATTATAGCACAAATCAAATGAAAATCACTTAACTTTGGGAAAATAAAAAAGAGGAGAAATATCTCTCCCCATATTCATTTCTACCTCTGGGATTGGTCTTCTATTATCATTGAAGAATCTGCTGGAACCTCGGTTTCAGTAGAACTAGATGGCTCTACTGGTGTTGGTGTGCTCGGAACAACTACTTCCAAACTGCTTGGAGGAACGACTTCTGTTGGCGGAGAAAAACTCGACGATTCCACTGTAGAAGAACTGCTTGGAGGAGTATAAACAGACGAATTCCCTGGATCAACATAATTATAGGAAGGTTGGTAGTTATAGGTATCTTCCTGATAGCTTTCTGTACCTCCTGTAGTAGTTTCATCCAAGGTTGTAACTGTGGAGCTATCAGAAGTTTCCGAATTCTTCTGCTCTTCCGCTAATTTCTTCGCTGCTTCTGCTCGAACTAATTCAGCCTTCAATTTTGCCTTCTTAATCTCCTCAGCTTTTTTCTTCATGGCCTTATCAACAACATCTACGCGCTTTTGAAGTTCCTCTTTTACAGTCCCACCTGACAATTGATTAATCGCATCTTTTGCATGTTGGAGATTATCTTCTGTATTGGAAGACTCAAGCATAGCTACTGCTTCTTCAGCTACTTTTACATTTTCTTGGATAGTCGTTGGAACTATTGTTTGTGTTTGATTGGTGGAATTTAAGTGAACACCTACAAACCATACAATCCCAATACTAACGAGTAAAATTACCGAAATAAAAGTAAGTACACGCTCAGCAAGACTGGCATTTCTTAACAGTTCTTGGATTCTTTTCATCATTGTCCATCACATCTTTATAAAACGACGAAGGTTTATCTTCCAGCTTTCACTTTCCCATTCCATCCATTCAAACCATAGCTTAAAATATAGATCTCATTAAAGCCCTGTTTCTTCAAATGAAGGCCTGCTGGTGTTACCAACTGACCACGGTCATTTTCATAAATCAAAACAGGTTTATCTTTACGGAGAGCAGCTGTGCTCATTTTCAACTGTTGATATGGAATATTACGGGCTCCGAGAATGTGTTTTCTATTAAACTCACTTGGATCGCGTAAATCAATCAACTGACCACCATGGATTTTATCTGCAAATTCTTCATTATCAATTACAGATGCTGCACGACGTAGTCGCCAATAATTAAAGCCCATCCAGGCTCCCAAAACAATTAAAAATACTAAAAATACCCACAATGACTTCATTTTCTACTCTCCTTCAATTTCTGATACTCTAACTCCAAACGATGTTCACGCCTCAAAACAAGTTCAGCTTCCAAATAGTCCAATCGATCAAGTAAACCTGCCTGATAGACTCGATTGAGCTCAATCTGCATCATTTCAATGTCGTACAGACGGTTTCCCATATAAACAACGATACCAAAACGTTTGAGCAATTGTTGTACATCATAAAGTCTTTTCATAGAAAAATTGTAGCAGAATTTTAGGAGATTTTCAATAGAAAATTGAAGGCAGTTGCCTTTATCAACACGAAAAAACTACAATTCCACAATCCTTCCGCATATACTAAAGTCCCCAGCCTATAGATAACCCTTTTCCTGCGCAATTCTGACAGCAGCCGTACGATTTTCAGCACCTAATTTGGACAGGATTGAGGTCATATAGTTGCGGACCGTCCCGTCAGACAGGTGGAGCTGGCTGGCGATGTCCTTATTGGACAGCCCCTCTGCCACCAGCTTGAGTAGTTGACTTTCTAGGTTGGTCAAGAGACTGCGTTGGGTCAGGAGAATGTCCATCAACTCTGGTGAATATTCCTTCCGCCCCGCCAAGACTGTTTCAATGGTCCGCATGAGGTCTGCGATGGAGCGTTCCTTGAGCACATAGGCATCCACATCTGCCTTGACCGCCCGCTCGAAATAGCCCGGTCGCTTGAAGGTGGTCATGATGACAACCTTGACAGACAAGGCTTGCCCCCGCACCCATTCCAAGACATCTAGTCCCGTCTTTTCAGGCATTTCTATATCTAATAGCACCACATCTACTGGCTCTTTTTCCAAAAGAGCAATGGCCTGACTGCCATTTTCTGCCTGTAAAACAGCCTCAACCGCATCTTGAAAACCCAAGAGCTGACAGAGGGCGTCCCGCAGCATTGCTTGGTCTTCTGCGACTAAGATTCTCATTCTACCACCTCCTCAAGCGGAATTCGGATGGACAGGCGGGTGGGCTTGGCCAGAGAAAGAAATTCCAAACTTCCTTTCACCGTTACCAACCTGTCCTTTATGGTATGCAATTCCTGACCAGTCAACTGGGCAAAGCCCACACCGTTGTCTTCGTAGTGTAAAACCAACTCTTGCTGGTCATTTTCAAAAACCAAACGACATTTGCTAGCCTGGCTGTGTTTGAGTAGGTTGTTCGCCAACTCTCTCAGCACCATAGCCAGCTTATTCTGGACGGGCAAGCTGAGCTGCTCAGCTATTTCCACGCCCAAGACAACTAAGTGCACTCCTGCCAAGTCCAACATCTGCAGTAAAATCTGGAGTTCCTCTGCCACGGTGTGCTGCTTGAGGGACTGGACAATCTGGCGGACCTCCTGCATGGAGTCCTTAGCCAAGGTCTGAAGGTCTGCCAGCTCCTTCTTGGCCTGGTCAATCTGTTCGTGAACCAAGAGAGTCTGGACCAGCTCGGCCTTGACAGACAGCATGGCAAAGACATGACCCAATGTGTCGTGCAAGTCCTGACCGATACGGTTCCGTTCATTCTCAGCCAGCAGGAGATTGATGGACGCATTCTGCTCCTGTAGGCGTTGCTGAAGGGCTTCCCGCTTGGTCTCAATCCAACTGAAAATCAGCAAGGCCAAGCCGAAAAAGTGAATGACGAGGGCAAAGGCTCGCATTTCAAAGGGAACAGGTCCAAAGAGAGCCCATAGGATAATAGCTAGCAACAAAAGCCCGTAGGACACCGTCCGATAGGTCGGTCGATTCTCTTTATAATACCAGCCCAGCATATTGGACAGGTTGAAGATAAAGAGGGAAAATTGCAGATTACCCCAAAAACTCATGACGGCGATATAGCCAATCAGGTAAAACCAACCCAGCAGGGAATAGAGCTTATGGTCGGTGTAAAAGAGGGAGCAATAGACCAAGGCAAAGAGAATGGTCGCTAGGACAACTGCCGTCGGATTGGGACTATACTGGGCATAGTAAAAGGGAAAATAGAGAAAGACCATGCTCACGAAGAACATGAGCGGCACCTTTCTTTTTTCAAATATCATCTGTCACCTCACTGCTGCTCGGATTTTCTATTCATAACCAGAGTAATTCCTAAGAAAATTATGGCATATCCTAGGACAATTAGCAAGGATTTCCAGAGAAAATCTCCCTCTTGGGCATAGGTGGTCACCAGCTGGTTGACATGGTAGCTGGGCATGAGTTTACATATCCGTTGCACCCAGTCAGGAAAGAGAGAGACAGGCATCCAAGATCCGCCCATGATAGCAAGGACAAAATAGAGTAGATTGGCTACCACCGACATGGTTTGTTCCGACTGAATTTGCACCAAAAGCAAGCCAATAGCTAGAAATACGATAGAGGTTACTAAAAGTAAGAGAGCCGAGATCACCCATTCCTGAGCGGTCATTTCAACTCCCTTGACCAAGCCACCCACCGCAAAGACAATGGCAATGGAAGACGCAAAACAGAGCAAGACCCGCACAATTTTAGAGAAGTAGTATTGCCAGATTGGCAGAGGAGAATGCTGAATAAAGGTCAGCCAACTATTGTTTCTATCCTCCGCCAGCATCATGGGAAAGGTAAAGAGGGCAAAGCCCGACATGGAAAATCCCGTCATGGTCAGCATATAGGACTGGATGAAGGCCTTTTGCATGGCCGCATCGTCAAACTGGACCGTTGATGAAAAAATCAAGAAAAAGATAACGGGCATACCGATAGACAGGAGAAAAACTCCCAAACTTCTGGATAATTTAATGATTTCTACTTGAATCAATGCTTTCATAACTCTTCCTCCCTTGTCTTGTCAAATAGGCTGTTGAGTAGGGTCTTGTTCTGCACTTCTAAGTCTGAAATCCGACAGCCTGCTTCCTGCAAATTTGCCCAAACCTGCTCAATAGCTCGGGTCTTGAAGCTGACTGTGTCCTGCTTATAGCTTATATTATCAATCGCGTCCAAGTCCTCCACCACCACCGCAAAGGCAATCGGCAAAGTTACTTCTTTTTCCTGCTCCTCACTCCGCATGGCAAATGGCGTCGTATCCCGCAAGAGTCGGCCTTGATGTAAGACTAAAATCCGCTCCGCCGTATGCTCCACTTCCTCGATGTAGTGGCTGGTATAAAAAATGGTCACTCCCTTTTCCTTCAAGTCATGGACAATCTCCCAAAAACGCTGACGGGTCGACGTATCCATGCCCGCCGTTGGCTCATCCAAAAAGAGCAACTTGGGCTTGCCAATCAGGCAGATGACAAAGGCCAAGAGCCGCTTCTGACCACCCGATAGCTTGCCGGCCAGTTGATTTTTTTGCTCTGGGGAAAAGCAGAGCAGGCTGTCGATTTCTACATCTGTCAGACTATCTTTGTAAATAGCTTGGAAAAAGTGAAGTAATTCCTTGACCTTCAGGTCTGTCGGGATAGTATTTTCTTGTGGTAAGACTGCCACCTTTTCCTTATTAGACTGAGCCCGTGGAGCCAGACCATCCAACAAAACCTGCCCTTTCGTCGCCTTCCTATCTCCCAACAAACAAGACATGAGGGTCGTCTTTCCAGCACCGTTTGGACCAATCAAGGCCACACATTCCCCAGACTTAATTTCAAAGGAAATATTGGACAAGATTGTCCGACCTTTGATAGCCTTGTCTAGTGCTCGTACTTCTATCATCTTTCTACCTCCTATTTCCTAAATATCCTACATAGACAGTATATCTCGAAAAAGGAGGAACTACCAGAAGACTTTGTCATGGACTCATATGACAAATGTCATATTATATTCAATGAAAATCAAAAGTAGCCTAGGAAACAAAGTCGAAGATAGAGCTGGAATTCATCAAGGCAAGTTGACAACGGATAATTTTGATTTTCGAAGAGTATTAAATAATACAGCAAAAAAGAGCCCTACTGTGGACCCTTCATCTATTTACAACTTAGGTGCTTGACCAAGTTCTGCCTGTAGCATCCAAATATGTTTTTCAATACTAGCCTTAGCCACATTGAAAATGTCGTTGGTTACGCTGTCACCTTCTTCATCACTAACATCAAATCCCTTTTGGAAAAGAGCAGCCAGATAGCGGAACACCTCTATCACACGCGCCAATTGTTCTTCAATCGTTAGATTGTAATCACCAGGAACTTCCTTGAGCTGACTATTTTCACTAAACTCTTTAAGAGTAGAAAATGGTGCCCCACCCAAGGTGATGAGTCGCTCACTCATCTCATCCAAATAACCATCGATTTCTTCCATATATTCATCCATCTTTGGATGCCAAGTCATAAAGCCACGACCACGCATATACCAATGAACTTGACGGAGGATTGAATGGGCTACTGATAAATCGGCCACCGCTTGATTCAAAACAGCCCTAGAATCAGCCAGTGATGGACGCGGGCTGAAAGACGCAATTTCTGCTGGAGATTGATAATATTTTTGTTTCATCATATATCATCCTTTCTTTTATTTATAATAATTATAAATAAAAAAAGGAAAAATTGCAAGAATTACCCCTCAGCAAATGCTGGCTTATCAACAGACAAATTTCTTGCTATATTAACTTATATACGTTAGACTAATAAGTAAGAATAGTATGTGATTTTCTTTTTTAGAAAATCATCGCCCCATTAAACATTCATGGAGGAAATCTTATGTCAGAAGATAAATTAAGTGCAAAATTGGAACAATTATCAGGCTCAGTAAAAGAAGGTTTTGGTAAATTAACAGGTGACAAGGAAATCGAAGTCGAAGGAATTGTCGAAAAGGGAATCGGAAAAGCTAAAGAACTGGTTGAAGATGCAAAAGACAGTATCGAAGGTGCAGTGCAGGGCATTAAAAATGCATTTGACAAGGAAGACAAATAACATATAATTCATATAGGTTGACTTCCTATAGTTAATTACTCAAGGTGAAAATAAGGGGTTGTGGGGAATTCAGACAATTAGTATGAATATTCTATCCAACTCCTTTTTCTTCTGTAGCGAAAGGAAATAGTATGCAAAAAATTGTTTTTGTCTGCCTTGGAAATATTTGTCGCAGTCCAATGGCAGAGTTCGTTATGAAAGATTTAACAAATCAAGTATATATTGAAAGTCGAGCAACATCTAGCTGGGAACACGGAAATCCCATTCATCCGGGAACGCAAAATATTTTCAGAAAACACAATATCAGCTATGATAGCACAAAAACATCGCAACAAATCAGTCAGAAAGACTTTGAGACATTTGACCTTATCATTGGAATGGATAGTCAGAATGTCCAAGATTTGAAAAGAATGGCTCCCTCTTCTGCCCAAAATAAAATTTTTCAGTTCACAGAGGAATCAGTCCCCGACCCATGGTATACTGGCGATTTTGACGAAACCTACGAGATAGTAAAAAGTGGCTGTTCCAGATGGCTAGATATATTGCAAAACAAAAACCTATAATAATTTCCGCTGTGTAATATTTTTGTAATATTTGTAAAAAAATGGTAAACTATGTTTGATTCTATCGGCATCTTATTCCGGTATGATTAAAGTTCGGAATCAAATATATTGAAAGAGAATTTCTATGAAAGAGTTACAATTATCATCAATGAAACCACATATAACACGCAAGAATCTTGAAATCGCGACTGTTGTACTGCTCGCCTTGTGTGCAGTGTTTACCTTTATTGGACGAATGAATAGCAAGGAAGTCCTAACCCTAGATAATGGAAAAATCAAGTATGAAGGGTATGTTGTCGCCTCTAAAATGAATGGTCAAGGAAAACTTACCTTTGAAAATGGAGATACATATGAAGGGGAATTCTCCAATGGAATTTTCAATGGAAAAGGAACCTATAAGTCAGCTCAAGGCTGGACCTACACTGGTCAATTCAAAAATGGCTATGCGGATGGAAAAGGAAAACTAACCACCGAAGGACAAGCAACATACGAAGGAACATTTAAACAGGGGATTTATCAACATGCGAATTAAATGGTTATCGGTTATTAGGGTCATTGGACTTTTATTTGTCTTACTTTATCACTATTTTATTAAACAATTTCCAGGTGGCTTTGTTGGGGTAGACCTATTCTTTACCCTGTCTGGTTATCTGACAACTGCAATGCTTATTGATGAATTTGCAGCACACAAAAAAATTGACATCATTGCCTTTTTCCGTCGTAGAATCTATCGCATTTTACCGCCTTTAGTACTGACTATCTTGCTCGTCGTACCACTTGCTCTGACCATTCGGAATGACTTCATCGCTAATATCGGTAGTCAAATCATTGCTGCTTTAGGTTTTGTAACAAACTTTTTTGAAATCCTCTCTGGTGGAAGCTATGAAAATCAGTTTTCTCCTCATTTGTTCGTACACACTTGGACGCTCGCTATTGAGATGCAATTCTATATCATCTGGGCAGGATTCATTTGGTTCATGGCAAGGACTGCTCGAACAATTGGACAATTGAGAGGAACCATTTTCCTAAGTTCAAGCATTCTATTTCTCTTCAGTTTCTTGGGAATGTTCATTTCGGCTTTCTTTATCAGCAACTATTCAGCAATCTACTACTCAACCTTTACACATATATTTCCATTCTTTATCGGAAGCATATTAGCTACAATAGTTGGTGTAAAACAAACAACGCACTCCTTCCACAAACTAGTTGAGCAATTCTCTATCCGAAATCTATTACTCATTTTTGCAGGTGGTTTCGGCATTGAATTACTCCTTCTATTTTTCCTTCAATTCAGCTCTATTTGGACTTACCTTTTTGGTTTCCTCTTGTCCGGTTTGGCAACAGCTGCAATGATCTTCTCGGCTCGAATCCTTCATGAGAAAACACCTCATATTACTGAGCCAAAGACCATCTTGTTCATTGCCAACATTTCTTATGGAATGTATCTCTTCCATTGGCCATTTCTCATCATCTTTTCTCAATTACTCCCAAGTATCGTGGCTGTTATTCTATCTCTCATTTTTTCTACTATCCTATCAACCATTTCCTTCTATGTTTTGGAACCATATATTGTAGGTAAAGTAGGAAAATTATTTGGTCTAGCGGTCGACTTAAAGCCTTATAAGAAACATATTACCATCGGTTTTTCATTACTAACTGTTCTGAATATCGCGATCTGCTTCTTTGCGCCTAAACTAGGAAATTTTGATAAAGAAAATATGATCAGCTCACTTTACCAAGCTCAAACGCAATTGGCCACCACTCGAGCTGGTGTAGAAAATGCTCAAGCAACCAGTTATGAGATTCAAGAGGGGGTAACCATTTTCGGTGACTCTGTTACTGTCCGTGCTAGCTCAGCTGTTCAAACAGCTTTACCTGACGCACAAATCGATGGAACTGTTAGCCGGCATCTAACCGAGATTTCCGGTCTAATCAGCTTATACAAGAAAAATAATATCCTGAAACAAACTGTTGTAGTTGCCTTAGGGACCAATACAAGTGATAATTATCAAGAATTATTAGATCAGCTTGTCAAAGAATTTCCTAAAGGGCACAGACTGATCTTTGTCACACCCTATGATGGTAATTATACTCCAAGCAATTCACTTGCTTATCAGACAGGCCAATACGAAAAAGAATTGGCAAACCAATATGATTATATTTCGATTGCTGACTGGTATCAAGCTGCGAAAGACAACCCAAGCATATGGATTAATACAGACCTTGTACATTTCAATCTCGAAACAGATGGAGCAACAATCTTTGCAACAACCATTAAGGATGCTGTAGAAGCCAGTGCAAATGGACCAATTAAAAATTAAATAAGTATCCAGGAAAATAGAATTAGTATTAGATGGATTTAATAATCTTATACTCTCAAAAAATAACAAAATAAGAGCCACGACGTGGCTCTTATTTTGTTATTTCTGCTTGCTTTGGAATCGCCATTCAAACCGTTTCTGATCATAAAATGGGTACATGGCTTGTAAAAGTGTGATAGCCAGTAACCAACCTCCGATAATATCGGTTGGGTAGTGTACCCCAATATAGATACGAGATATGGCAACCAATATTGAAATGAAAACAAGAAGGGCTTGCACAGCAGTTCGCGCCAATCCCTTTTTCATACGTTGTTGTAGCACGATGACAATTGCTCCTGCAATCATCATGGTTGACGCTGTGTGCCAACTTGGAAACGAATAGCCAATTGTATCAATTAACCATTGGATGCTCGGGCGAGGACGTTGGTAGACATATTTCAGGGCTGTTGATGCTACCCCCATCGCTGCAAAGCTAGCAAGTAAAAAATACGCTTCAATCTTCCACTTCTTATAGAAATAAAAGAATGCCGCCACAAGCAAGGTAATGGCTAAAATAATTACTGTATTTCCTAAAATGGTAATAGACGTCCAAAACTGGGTTGCTCCACTCGATAGATTGCCACGAATGGCTGTTTGAATGGTTGAATCAAACCCCGCTAAAGATGTCTGGAAAAATTTTACCGTATAGCCTAAGATAACAAATGCTAGGGCAAAAAAGGATGCGTTTCGTAAATGGATTTGTTTATTCTTCATACATATAGTTTACCTTAAAAAGGTTAAACTTTCTTTAAAATTGGCTGAGCAGCTTTTTGGCAAATATAAAATACTGCTGATAGGACAATCCCTTGTAACAGATTAAATGGTAATACCATCATCAATAGGTAATTCCACAAGCCTAAAATTTCTTTAATATCAAAGTTTGCAAATGCAGCATAGACTGGCACTGCATAAACATAGTTCAATAACAACATGACTAAGGTCGAACCAATGGTTGCAACGATTGCTGTTTTGATGTAATTTTTAATAGTCTGATCCTTTTTCCAGAAATATGCCACCGCTAAAATAAAGATTGACATGGCAGCGATATTCATCGGTAAACCAATAATGGTTGATGGCCCCTGATTGTTTAAAATCAGTTTGAGCAAGGTTCGAACCAAAAGGATAGCAAAACTAGCCTTGGTATCTAAAATTAACAGACCAAATAAGATTGGTACTAGTGAAAAATCCACCTCTAAGAAATTCGCCGTTGGAATAAGGGGAAATTTCAAGTACATGAGCAGAAAAGATACTGCTGAAAGAATGGCGATAATCGTCATTTTGCGTGTGTTTGTCATAAAGGTTCCTCCAATTATTGAAAATTGAAGAAGTCCAAAAGAGCAGGCTAAAAACCGTGCACTTCGTCTTCTCCCATCCAGACTATACTGTCGGTTGTGGAATTGCACCACATCAGCTTTCGCTCGCAGACTACCAACGGTCTATTTTGTTCTAATACTGTGTTAGCTCATCTTGACATACATTCAGTATGGCCTTCGATTCGCTGTCTAGTCTTAAAACAAAATAGCCACGTTTTTCACTGCCGGTCGGGAATCACACCCTGCCCTGAAGACTCTATCATCATACCAAAAAAGCCTTGCAAATGCAAGACATTAAGATGTATTATTTAATATTATGATTTCTTTATGATTTCAATTTATCTTGTTCATAGGTATGGAGCAACTCAAGACCAACAAATTTTTGTTGACGCAGTGCTTCATAAACAATCATACATACCGTATTCGAAACGTTCAGACTCCGCACATGTTCATCATTCATCGGTATGCGAATTGCTTTATCTGGATGTTTTCGCATAAACTCCTCAGGTAACCCCTTGTCTTCTCTACCAAAAAGAAAATAATGGATTTTTCCATCATCATACTGTTCAGCTGAGTATGTTTTATCTGCAAATTTTGACACCAGGTGCACTACTCCCTGTTGACTGGCATACCGCATAAATTCTTCCAGATTATCATAAAAGCGAACATCTAATTTATCCCAATAATCCAACCCTGCTCGCTTCATTTTACGATCATCAATTGGAAAACCCATCGGTTTTATGATATGTAATGGACTGTTTGTCGCAGCACAAGTCCGAGCAATATTTCCTGTATTTTGTGGAATCTGTGGTTCAAACAAAACCACATGATTTTTTGCAGTTTCTTCAATATAATCTAATTCTTCTATATTCATGATAGCCTCTCTAACTTGACAACGATTGGTTGACTTCAATAAAAAACAATTCAGTCTATTCTTTTCAATATTGAAAGAAGACAAAAAAATAGCCACACTGCCCGGAGTCAAGCTCAGCAAACAGCATGGTGAATGATGATTCATTCACTTAACTCACAACAGGTTTGAGGTAAATAAATGAAATCGTGATATTATTGTAGCTCAATTAGCTGTGAAAATCAAGCGTTTTGCCCAATTTTTTTCAATTTTTCGCAGAAAATTTGGGAGAAAATGTGAAAGTTGCAAATCTATACATCCCCTGCTCGGGTGTGTATGCAGTGATGAACTATGAAATTCTGTGAGAATGATAACTAGTAAGTGACACTTGATATCCTAATCATAAAGGAGGACAGCGAGTAAACATTCTCAGAATCCTAGGTACTCAGACAGATTACCTCTACAATCTTGAAAACCCCTTAAAAATAGTATTTCAACAGAACAACCAGTATAAAAAACAGAAAAACGCATAAGATCAATACTCTTGTAAAAGAAATCGATTTTATGCGTTTTATTCTGTGGTAGACCTCATACCAATGAAAAACAATCTGAATCAAAAGCCAAAGCCACTTCATTTGTTTTTTCTTTCGATTGACAAAAAGCTAATTCCAGCCAAAGTCAGTTTTTTCATCCTTTTCATATCTCTACCTCACTTTTTTATTTTGAATAGTACAACATGAAAAAGAATAATTATGCAATATTTTCTGAAAAAACATTCGTCTTTTACAAAAGACCGTGAAGCCTGAAAAAAACAAGCAAATAACCTACATATGCTTGTTTCTTCGTAAACTAAACGTATCTGGAACTGGATCATCGCCGCCTTCTACAAAGGGATGACAGCGACCAATTCGAGCTAGTCCCATTAATAAGCCCTTGAGTCCATGTTTATTCAAAGCTTCAATCATGTAATTTGAACAGGTCGGCTGATAGCGACAAGATGGGGGAAAAAGGGGAGAAATGAATGTTTGATAAAGCCGAACCAAGCCGATGAAGAGCCTGACCATTATTTTTTAACAGTCTTAGTAACAGCCAGTGTGTGGAGCTTACTAATATCTTTCTTATTCAGCTTGCGATATTCCCCAGGACGTAAGCCAGTCAAATCCAGATTGCCAAAACGGGTTCGAGATAGTTTATCCACCTGCAAGCCCACAGCTTCAAACATCTTCTTCACTTGATGATTGCGTCCTTCATGAATTGTCAACTCAACTACAGAACGGTTTTTGACAGGATCCACCTTAATGATTTCATAGACAGCTGGCTTGGTTTTCTTACCGTCGATGACCACACCACGAGTCAAGGGACGTAAGACTTCCTTATTGGCGATGCCTTTCACACGCGCCAAATATACCTTATCAATCTCATTTCGTGGGTGAATCATTTCATCGGTAAAGTCCCCATCGTTGGTCAATATCAAGACCCCAGACGTATCCCAGTCTAGCCGACCAACAGGATAGATGCGTTCCTTGACCATAGGCAGTAAGTCTATGACAGTCTTACGGCCCTTGTCATCAGATACACTAGAAATAACACCACGTGGTTTATTTAGTAAGTAATAAACCTTTTCTTCATTATAAATTGGCTGTCCTTCCACTTCAACCTTATCACCTGACTTGATAAGGGTCCCTAGCTCTCGAACCACCTGACCATTGACAGTAACTAGCCCTTGCTTAATCAGTTCTTCCGCCTTTCGACGACTGGCTACACCAGCATGGGCAATGTATTTATTAATTCTCATTTTCTAACTCATTTCTTTCTAAGAACAACTCAGTCTCCTCTTGGACAATTTCCAAATCAGATACATCTGGCAATTCTTCTAAGCTGTTTATTCCCATGTAATCAAGGAAATAATCCGTTGTTACATAAAGATTGGGTCTTCCAAGCACTTCCTTCTTACCGTTCTCACGAATCAAATCAAAGGCTTGTAATTTACTAATCGCACCGCTCGAATTAACCCCTCGAATATCATCAACTTCTATCCGTGTAATCGGCTGCTTATAGGCAACAATAGACAATGTTTCTAAAAGTGCTCGCGACATAGTCTGATTGATCGGTGTTTTGGCATAGATTCTTAGAAGCTCAGCATATTCTTTTTTGGTAACCAATTTAAATCGGTTAGATGATTCCAAGAGAGCTAAGCCTGAATCGGGATCCGCTTGGTATTTTTCACTGAGTTTCTCTAATTGCTGATTAACCGCTGTTGGTTGTAATTCCAACATCTCTGCAAGATTGCGTAAGGTCAACCCTTCTTCTCCAGCCACAAAGAGCAGGACTTCGATTTCAGCTAAGCGATTCATTTTCTCTCCTTACTAAATAAATATCCCCAAATATTTCAGCCTGTTCCAATACAATTTCATGAATCTTGACCAATTCCAGGGTTGCGAGAAACATCGTAATCACTTCGTTAATATCCTGACTTTCCAGAAACAGCTGACTAAGTTCGATGCGTGGATGACTCTGGAAACGATTACGTACAAAGTCCATCATATCTTCAATTTTGTATTCATCCCGTGCAATTGTTGCATGAGACTGGCGCAAACTGGCTTGTTTTTCTGCCATTACTTTTGAAAATGCTAGGAAAATATCAATCACCGTTTTATCTTGCGCTAGTTGGACATCCTCACAGACTAAATCTAGCTTTGGTTTTGAAAAATAATGTGCCCGTTCATTATGTTGCTCCCCCATTTTTTCACTGAGAAGCTTAAATTTCCGGTATTCTTCTAATTGATCCAAGAGATCCATTTCCGGATCATCTTCAGGATCTATCTGTTCAACGACCTTTGGCAATAAACGACGGCTTTTTATCACCATCAATTGGCTAGCCATTAGCATATATTCTCCCGCTACTTCTAATCGCATGGCCTGTAAGGTCGCAATGTAGGCTAAATATTGCTCAATAACTTCCGTAATTGGAACCTCGTAAATATCTACCTGATACTTGGATACCAAGTGGAGTAAGAGATCTAAGGGTCCTTCAAAATCTTTTAATTTAATATCCATTATCTAAATTTATCCAAACTCACGCTTGTTTTCAGTCCTAACTCCTTGGCGATTTGGTCCAAAGATTTTCCTTCATCTATCTGTTTTAGAATAAATTGTTCTCGCAATTTTTGGGCAGTCCAATCGGATTTTCCTATAGATAATAGATATTCACTCATCCGATTAAAGAACCATTGACGAGAGTATGGATACCCTTTCTTATCGAATACATATTTTCCAGTTAGATGGTTTTCTAAATAGGAAAGAAGTTCCTTTGGCAAACTAAGAACCCGTTTGGTAGCTCCCTTCTCAACTGTCATAACTTGAAAGTTTAGGTTAATCTGCTCACTCTTTAGCTCTGCTATTTCACTAGGCGTAAGTCCTAGCAATGCAATCAAAAGTGTAATGAGCTGCCCATCAAGAAATGGTGATTCCCGAAAAAGCAACGATAAATCTTCACGTTCCATCCGCTTTTTGACACGACCAGAGCTTGCCATTGCCTGCAGTTTATAGAAACGATCCATGTGCCCACTTTCATAAAGGAAATAGAGAAATTGATTGATAGTTGATACTTTTCTTTTCTGAGCAGCAGGTTTCAGGTCCAAGAGAAACTGTTGATAGATCAGTAGGGACTGCTGGGAAATCTCTCCCTTAGTCACTGTCAAAAATTGCTGTAAATCATAGGTATAGGATTTTTGACTATTTAGGCTGATATTTTTGCTTTTGATAAAGGATTCAATCGCTTGTTTCATTTTTTTCCTTCTTTTGAAGCGAGTGGAAAATTATGTAGAAGTGCATTGATTGCTTTTAAAATAGATTTTCGAGTAATGATACCTACGAATTTCCCGTTTTCTCCAAGGACGGGTAAGAAAGATTGATCTACCAATTTTCGCATTACTTCCGTTAAGTCATAATCTAGGCCAACATTTTCTTCATCCGTTTTTGCAATGAGGGAGATATCTACATTTAATTCATCATCGGTCAGTTCATTATCTGACTGGTATTTGATAATTTCAGTTAAACCAATTGTTCCAAAATAGTTTCCATCTTCTGTCACTACAGGTACACGCGAGTAGGTTGTGTGGCTAAGCAACAGTTTTGCATGGTCAATATTGTGACTCTCCACCAAAACTGCCAATTTTTCAGCAGGAGTAAGGAAGGTTTCTTCCTGTTCTAACAAGAAGGCTTCAAATTCACGTGCAATCATCTTGAAATATCCTTTGTCAATGCTGGGTAGAGTTGGTGCTGTCGGTTATAATAATCAATATGAAAATAATCATCAGAGATGGTTACAAGGGCATAGAGACATTCTTTAACCAGACCACGTGGTTGGCTAACGGAGCCAGGATTGAGAAAGAGCGTCTTGCCTCGAACTTCAGCATCAGGTACATGCAGATGCCCATACAAACAAATATCCGCATCAACTTCCTGTGCCCAATAATCCAACCGTTGCCAGCCGTAATTAATGCCATAAAGATGACCATGAGTCTGTGCAATGGTCACATCGTCCAAATTGGTAACCAATTGGTCTGGGTAACCACCAAAGTAGTCACAATTCCCGTTGACAACGTAAACTCCATCCCAAATACTATCTTGACTATCTAGTTCAGAATCTCCGTTATGAAAGATTGCATCGACCTTACCAAAATAACGGTTTTTAATTTCTTCAACGATCTGTCTATCCCCATGAGAATCACTCATGACTAAGATTGTTTTGCTTGCTCCTGCCATACAGGAAATGCCTCCACTAATTTTTCTAATGCTTGCGCACGATGAGAAATTTGATTTTTTTCTTCTAAGCTCAATTCTGCCGCAGTCTTACCTGTCTCACCGACAAGAAAGAGTGGATCATAGCCAAACCCATTTTCACCGCGTCGCTCCATTCCGATATATCCATCCCAGTCAGCTTCAACAACCAAACTCTCACGATTTGGAGCAGCCATAACTAGGGTACAATGGAATTGTGCAGAACGATCTTTTATTTCAAATACCATCGCCAACTCGTGCAACAATTTAGAATTATTGCGTTCATCCGTTGCTTCTGGTCCTGAAAAACGGGCAGACCAAACTCCTGGCAAGCCACCTAAAGCATCAACTTTCAGACCTGAATCATCTGCCAAGACCATCTTGCCTGTCAGCTCTGCTATGGTTTCAGCCTTCAAGCGTGCATTTTCCTCAAAAGTCATACCTGTTTCTGCTACATCTGGAAGATCTGGATAGTTGTTGAGGTTCTCGACCTGATAGCCAAATCGCTCAAAAAACTTGCGAAATTCCTTGGTCTTGCCTTCATTTTTTGTAGCGATCAAGATGGTATCTCCCACGCTTGCCAATCCCTTGTCTTGACCGAAGAAATCTGCCATGCTAACCCCTGCTTGGGGCAGATGAACCAAGAGAAGTTTGTCATTCTCTGTTACCAGAATAGCCCCTTGGTGTTGGAGAACCTGCAAGTCACGACCTGTTTCTGTCTTGATGATTTCCACTATAAAGCGAAAAAGCTGGAAATCAGATTGTTTCCTTACAATTGTCACACCATAGCCCGAAAGAACATCATTATCAGTTGGAGGGTTTAGGCGAGTCAAAAGCCTATTGAGGTAAAAATGTTCTTCATCACTCACATTTCCAATACCAGCAATCGAGTTAAAACCCTCCCACTTACCAATAAACCAATTATGCTCATCTCTGTATTCATAAATTTTTTCTGTCATAATGATACGTGCTCCACATAAATATCAATGCCCATCCAGCTTTCAGCAATTTCCTTAAAGGCCGCTGGGCTAGCAGTTGTGTAAAAACGGTGCTGAATATCCTTTTCTGTGCGGCTATGGTTGATTTCAAAATAATTTAACAAAACTGAAATATCCCGCGCACATTCTGCCCCACTATCAATCAGTTTAACATCTTTCCCAATCGCATTCTGAATAATCGGACGCAACAATGGAAAATGAGTACAGCCCAAAACCAATGTATCCACCTTTCCTAAGAGCGGACGCAAGGTCTCATAAACAACTTTCTTTGCTAGGCTAGACTGATGACTATTAGACTCAACCAGAGGGACAAACTTTGGACATGCCAGACTTTCTACCTGTGTCTCTGGAGATAGCGTTTGAATTTTTTCTCGATAAATATCAGACTGAATGGTCATAACAGTCCCCAAGACGCCTATTTTTCCAGCTTTTGTTGCCTTAATGGCCGCCGACGTCCCTGGTAAAATAACCCCCAAAACAGGAATATCTAATTTTTCTTTGACTTCTTCCCAAGCTACTGCAGTCGCCGTGTTACATGCAAAAACAATCATTTTCACATTCTTTGTCAATAGAAAATTGACCAACTGCCAAGTATATTCTCTGATTTGTTCCGCTGGACGGGGTCCATAAGGTGCCCGTGCCGAGTCCCCGATATAAACGATTTCTTCGTGGGGAAGCTGGCGCATCAATTCACGCGCAACCGTTAATCCTCCCACACCTGAATCTAAAAAACCAATTGGTCGATTATCCATAATACTGAGAATAGCCAGATAATCTGACTAGCCTTTCTTTTCCTACTCAAAAAATGGGATCTGGGAATGAATATCCCAGTCCCAGTTTGATTATTTTTTCTTGCTTGCTACTTTTTGTTGGCTCTTGATTTGGCGAAGCACTTGTTGAACTTTTGCTTCACTCGGTTTTTGACCCATTTGGCTCATCATCAAACGTAAAGCATTCTCATCCAAAATTGGTTTATCAGCAATGTAGTTTTCTACCTGTCTACGTGACAAGTAAATACCCAAGGCCACACCACCTGCAAATGCCAATACAATAAGTAAAATAGCTAAACCTAAGTTCATCTGTCAATCTCCTGACTCTTCTAAAAAGTATAATTATGGATTGTTTTTAACAATCTTTCAATATTCCTATTATACCAAATTCCCTAGTCTTTTCCAAGACTTACCTGTCAAAATCAAAACCGTAAATGGTTGCGAAATAATCCTCAGGTCTTTCAGCACGACGAATCATGCGCGCTGTGCCATCTTCCTGCAAAAGAATTTCAGAGGAACGCAAACGACCGTTGTAGTTGTAGCCCATGGAGAAGCCGTGGGCCCCACTGTCATGAATGACCAAAGTGTCTCCTACTTCTGCACGTGGTAATTCGCGATTGACTGCAAACTTGTCGTTGTTTTCACAGAGGGAACCTGCCACATCCACCACTTCGATTGGGGCATCAGGGCGCGTGATATTGGTGATATGGTGGTAGGCGCCATAGAAAGCAGGACGCATGAGGTTGGCAGCTGATGCATCGACACCAATATAAGTCCGATAGGTTTCCTTACGATGGAGCACCTTGGTAATCAAGTGACCGTGTGGCGCCAACATAAAGCGACCCAATTCTGTAAAGATTTTAACATGTCCCATACCAGCTGGCGTGAGAATTTCCTCGTAAACCTTACGAACACCCTCACCAATGACAGCAATGTCGTTTGGTTCTTGCTCAGGACGATAGTTGACCCCAATCCCACCTGATAGGTTGACGAAGTCCAAGGTCACACCTGTTTCCTTACGAATTTCCAAGGCCAATTCAAAGAGTTGACGAGCTAAGACAGGATAGTAGTCATTGGTAACAGTATTTGAAGCCAGAAAGGCATGGATCCCAAACTCCTTGACACCCAGTTCTTTTAGCTCCTTATAGCCTTTCATCAACTGTTCCTTGGTCATCCCAAATTTAGACTCTTCTGGGTGGTCCATAATATCTGTTCCCAGCGAGAAGACTCCTCCAGGATTGTAACGGAGGCAGACCGTTTCTGGGATACCAGCAACATTTTTCAAAAACTCAATGTGTTCATAGGCATCAAGGTTAATGGTCGCCCCAACTTTTCGAGCATAGACAAATTCTTGCGCTTGGGTATCATTGGATGTAAACATGATGTCTTTAAAGCCCAATTTTTCACTCATCAGCACTTCTACATCCGTTGCACAGTCCACTCCACAGCCTTCTTCTTGTAAAATTTTCAAAATAGCGGGTGTCGGTGTCGCCTTGACCGCAAAGTATTCCTTAAAGCCCTTATTCCAAGCAAATGCCGCATTGAGAGCACGTGCCTTCTCACGAATGCCTTTTTCATCATATAAATGAAATGGAGTTGGAAATTGCTCTGTGATTATCTCTAAAACTTCTTTACTAACAAATGGTGTCTTTGTCATGTCGCTACCTCATCAAATATTTTTCCTATTATATCACAAATATGTGAGGAACTGTAGCTTTCAACTCCACCAAATACTTGCAAATTAAATTACGAGCGCTATAATGTGAATATCATTAAAAAAGGAGCAATATATGTCAACATTAGATTTTGATTTTGCAGAACGCTTGTATGCCGATTATCTAGCTAACCCAAGTTTACAAGCAACCGAAAATGCCGTTAGTCACAACGGACTTTTGAAATCCTTGGAAACACGCCAAAGCGCCATCGACAATGACTATGTCTTTTCAATCGATTTGACCACGGACGCCGTTTCAAACCAAAAGGCTTCTGGACGTTGCTGGATGTTTGCTGCATTGAATACTTTCCGCCACAAGCTCATCTCTGACTTCAAACTGGAGAATTTCGAGTTATCACAGGCCCACACCTTCTTTTGGGATAAATACGAAAAATCCAACTGGTTCCTCGAACAAATCATTGCTACAGCTGACCTAGAAATTGGTAGCCGTAAGGTAAAATTCTTATTGGACACCCCTCAACAAGATGGCGGTCAATGGGATATGGTTGTTGCCTTATTTGAAAAATATGGTGTGGTACCGAAATCCGTCTATCCAGAATCTGTCTCATCCAGTGCCAGCCATGAGCTCAATCAGTACCTTAACAAATTGCTCCGTCAAGATGCACAAATCTTGCGTAACCTCCTTGCCAAAGGAGCATCTCCGGAAGAGGTTCAAACACAAAAAGAAAACTTGCTTCAAGAAATTTTTAACTTCCTAGCCGTTAACCTTGGACTCCCTCCCCGCAGTTTTGATTTTGCATATAGAGATAAAGACAATGTCTATCACCGTGATACAAATGTCACACCTCAGGCATTCTACGAGAAATACGTTGGTTTACAACTATCTGACTATGTCTCCATTATCAATGCTCCTACAACTGACAAACCTTACAATAAATCTTATACAGTCGAATTATTGGGGAACGTCATTGGCGCCCCTGCTGTCCGATATCTCAATGTAGAAATGAACCGTTTCAAAGAATTGGCTATTGCCCAACTCAAAGCTGGTGAGTCCGTTTGGTTTGGTTCCGATGTCGGTCAAAGTAGCAACCGTCAAACTGGTATTATGGCAACCAACACCTACGACTTCACTTCAGGTCTGGGTATCCAATTCCATCAAGACAAGGCTGGAAGATTAGACTACTCCGAAAGTTTGATGACCCACGCCATGGTCTTAACTGGTGTTGATTTAGATGACAATGAGCAACCTCTCAAATGGAAAGTGGAAAACTCTTGGGGAGACAAGGTTGGTGACAAGGGATACTTCGTCGCATCAGATAGCTGGATGGACGAGTATACTTATCAGATTGTTGTCCGAAAAGAATTCCTCACACCAGAAGAATTAGCAGCTTATCAAGCTCAACCACAAGTCCTTGCCCCATGGGATCCAATGGGAGCTCTAGCATAAGGCATACAAAAAAAAGAGGCTAGGCCTCTTTTTTATTTGTCATAATTAGTCTCTATTCAAACCACCAAAGATACGAAGCAAGTTGAGGAAAAGGTTGATGAAGTCAAGATAGAGCTGAAGCGCCATGGATACGACCCAACCTTGGCCAACATTACCACCAGTTTGTTCGAAAACATTGCGGATACGTTGGTTGTCATAAGCAATCAAACCTGAGAATACCAAAACAGAAATGATGGACATCATAAAGCTTAGACCTGAGCTACGAAGGAAGATATTAATAAAACTTGCAATAATAATTCCCCATAGAGCTGCACGCAATGCCTGAGCCATACCAGAAAGGTTTTTCTTCGTTGTCATCCCAATTACAGCCATGATAGCAAACATGAGAGCCGCTGACACAAAGGCAAGCACAACTGTTTCGCTAGTATAGAACATCAAAATCATGCTAATGGTGATACCATTGGTCACTGAGTAAGCAAGAAACATTGGTAAAGCCATTGGACTATTTTTAGCTGCCATCGTTGAAGCCCAAACGACCAAAGCAAGTTGTCCAATCATGATTAACATCATAATGAGTGAACCTGCACTAATCAAGCTAAGTAATAATGGTTGAAAGACTGTAACAGCTAGGAATGATACAAATGCTGATAGACCAATTCCCATAGCAACCACTCCGTAAATCTTGCCAAAGAAACGGTTGAGGGCGGTGTTATCCACCTGATTAATAATAAATGAATCGTTATTCATGATATTCTCCTTTAAATCATCTTATTGAAAACGAAAGACCTTGCTTTTTTTCCACTTGTGTTGCATTGGCAGACTCCATTCTCTTACTGCCCAATACTTATCAACACAAGTCACAATCCAAGACTCTTTATAGCGAGGAGGAGAAATCGTTGCACCAAACATATGCTTCACAATAATATCTTCTTCTAATTTATTAAGTTGAATGAGTTTCTGAGCATTGCGCTTAGCAATCCGTGGATGAACCCAAGCATGACTTTTATTAAACTTAGTATCTCTCCAGTCATAGAAGAATAGATCGTGTAATAGCCCACCACGAGCGGTCGATTTTGCATCCCAACCGAACTTTTTCGCAATTTTATAGCTCGTATAAGATACGTTAATGGAATGTTCCAACCGTGTGGAGTAATAATGATGAGGAATCTTCCCCAATTTTTGAACTTTAGGTGTAGCAATTAAATGCCCCACATAGTCCATGTATTCTTTATCTTGTTTATATGCAACCATTCTTTGAACCTCGTTGGATTATTATACCACACTATAGTACAATTGGCTTAAATAAAACTAACTTAAATAAAGCTAAATAGTAAAATTCCTGCTGCAATCGCCACATTGAGACTTTCAGCCTGGCCTGGCATGGTGATGTGAACAAGTTGATCCGCCTCATCAGCCACTAAATCAGAAATTCCCTGACCTTCGTTTCCCATGACCAAGGCAAAACTCGGATTTGACGTAATTTCCTTATAGTCAACCGACTGACTAGAGAGGGTCGTTGCCAAGATTTGTATCTGATTGCTTTTAAGAGCTGTAAGAATGGAGGAAATTGGCATCCGATAAACTGGCAAATGGAAGTGACTCCCCTGCATGGAACGAAGCACTTTCATATTATAAATATCAGCCGACTTATCCGATAGAAATACTCCATCAAAACCAGCTGCATCAGCTGTACGAATCATTGTCCCAACATTTCCAGGGTCCTGCACATCTTCCAGAACCAAAAATTTTCCATCCAAAGTCTCAGGTAAAAGTTGGCTCGGCAAGGCAAGTTGAGCTACTACCCCCTGAGGTGTCTTAGAATCAGCTAAATCTTGCATAATTTCAGGACTGACAACTGTCACATTGGCTAAACCTGCAACCTTTTCAAAATACTCTTCCACCACAAAAATATGCTCAATACTGGCTCCAGCCTCCATCGCTTCCTCCAGCAAATGCCAGCCTTCAATCAGATAAGAAGATGTCCGATATTTTTTCTGTTGTAATTTTTTAACTTGTTTGACCAAATTGTTAGTCTTTGAGCGAATGATGTCCATGTTTGTCCCTTTTCTTTTACTGTTCAACAACTTTATTAATAAAATACCAGGTACACTTGATACCAATTATATCTTATTCCGTTAAGAAATCATCATCAAGTTGGTGAACAGGATTACCCAACCATGATATAATAAAGTAAAGGTCTTGTCAAAAGGAGAAACTTATGCGTAAGGTAAAAATGATTGCATCTGGTATTGTCCAAGGAGTTGGTTTTCGATGGTCTGTCCAAAACCTTGCTATGGAAATTGGTGATATAACTGGTAGGGTCTGGAACAACGAAGATGGTACTGTAACCATCCTCGCCCAATCAGAAAATGCTGAGAAGCTCAGCCATTTTATTCATGAAATACGAAAAGGGCCCTCTCGTATGGCCAAAGTGACCTATCTAGATGTTACCCTGGCCAATTTTGAGGACTATAAGGATTTTCAGGTTAGCTATAGATAAAACTTGTATATTTCCATCAAAAAAAGTAAAATAGAGAGTATACTGAAAAAAAACAAAGGAACAAAAAAAAATTGAAAAATAAACGTCTACTCATGTTGTCAGGCATGGCCTTATCAACTCTTCTTTTCTTATCCGGATGTGTACAAACTGATAAAAGCGGAAATCCTACAGGTTTCATTTGGGATTGGTTGGGGCAACCAATGTCCAACTTGATTCGCTTTTTTGCAGAGGATCAAGCTCTAGGATTTGGTCTTGCTATTATCATCGTTACCTTATTGGTTCGATTCATCATCCTCCCATTGGGAATTTACCAATCTTGGAAAGCTGCTATCCAATCTGAGAAGATGAATTATCTCAAACCGATTTTAGGCCCAATCCAGGAGCGCATGAAAAATGCAAGCTCTAAAGAAGAGCAACTTGCTGCGCAACAAGAGTATTTTGCAACTCAAAAACAATACGGTGTGAGCATGCTCGGCGGAATCGGTTGTTTGCCGATGCTGATTCAAATGCCATTCTTCTCTGCAATCTACTTTGCGGCTCGCCACACACCAGGAATTTCTGAAGCTACTTTCCTTGGTATTAATTTAGGTTCAACTAGCCTGATTTTAACAGTCGTTGCTGGTATTTTATACTATGCCCAATCGCTCTTAATGCAAGTCGGCATGGATGAAGAACAGAAAAAACAAATGAAAACCATGGCTCTGATGAATCCAATTATGATCATGATGTTCTCATTTGGGTCTCCTGCTGGAGTGACTCTCTACTGGGTTATCGGTGGTCTCTTCGGTATTCTTCAACAAGCTATTACAAACTTCATTTTGAAACCTCGTATTCGTAAACAAGTGGAAGAGGAATTCAAAAATATCACAGTGACAGCAACTCCTCGTAAAACAAAGGATATTACTCCAACTGCTTCAGCAGTCATTGAAGGAAAAACAAACAATAAGAAGAAAAATCGTAATTCTGGAAAACAACGTTCTAGATAATAAACACCAAAAGATTGGGATTCCCAATCTTTTTTAGTACCTTCGTGAATAAAAGGCTCTATAATTTCTGTAGTGGGTAAATCCACTGTAGAGATTATGGAGCCTTTTTTAGTGTAGAAAAAAAG
>NZ_JBMVJB010000007.1:0-73498 GCF_049893425.1 Streptococcus sp. VTCC 12886
TTTACAATCATCAACGTTTTCAAGAGCGCAAAAACGGCCTTGCCCCTCTTGAAATGAGGAACAAGGCCGTCGCCTAATCTTTTATTATTTCATTGTCCACTTGACAGGGAGCTGTTCATTATTTTTCTCGGTTTTTAAGATAATGAAATCGAAGAAACTGATAAGTACAAAATACGAAAATAGCCCCAAAAGAAATCAGTAAACCGACATAAAAACCTTGTGGAATAAAGGTTAAAACGAGTTTTGTTTGACCAGGTTCTACATTTACTTTCATAAAACCATTTTGAGCCTTTTGAATATCTACTGGCTTGCCATCAATGGTTGCACTCCATCCCTTATCAAAAGGAAGGGTTAATAGGATAGAAGCTTCTTTACTTGTTTCAAAATTTACTGTGACTCTATTACCATCTGCGCGTGTATCAATGTTTTTTTCTTGGAGTATAGATACTGCTTGTTGGAAAGCTAGTAAATCCAATCGATAAAATTGTGGCAAATCAAATGAAACTTGGTTATTCTCAGGAAAATAAACTTCTATCTGAGCCACTGTATCGGTAGAGAAATTTCCAATATTGAAAAAGGAAAAAGCATTATCAATTGTAAACTCACTTGACTGATTGTTTACAGTGATAATAATTCTTTTTTGATTATCATTTGAGAAAGTAATATTTGGTAAATTTAAATATACCTGACTATTTGCAGGAATTGCAACAATGAAAGTAGCTTTTGCAGCATCCTCAGTTTCAACTTTATTGACAGTCATTCGATTGCCCAATTCAACAGTATTTTGTGATTCAATGTCTTTAAGTGAATAATAATATTTCTGTGATAACCCAGTCAATTGATTTAGGAAGTTTGTTTGGTTGTCAAGAGTTAAATTCGTAAACTTGACATCTTTGTAAACTCCATCCGTTAGAATAGCTAACCCTTGGCTAAAAGAATTTTCGTAGAGACTAATTGTATCAAGACTCTGGCTTAACGAAAAACCATACTTATTTGGATTGCTGGTTGCTAAGTTGTACTTTATTCCAAATAGACTATCAGCTATAATAGTATTATTTTGGTATCGAAGGTTCAGATTAGTACCATCAGATCGAAAACCAAGTTTATCTAATGTTGAGCTAGATGCTCTGTTCCTTATGGAAGAAAATTGAGAAATACCATTATAATTGAATTTCATACTATCATTACCTGTTTGAGGCAAGAGACGCTCCATTCGATAAAACGAATCATTGCTCTCTGCTGTAAACTTTACAAGACTGTCAATTTCTGACAACTTTTCTTCATAGTTAGAACGACTAGGAAAATGCCACTCGTCCGATAAGCCTTGCACTTGGTAATAAGTATGAATTCCGACTTCTAAGAGACTAAATATTACTATGGTGGAAGTTATCCATTTGTAGGATGACTTGTAGCCTAGGATAGCAATAAAAAGAATAAAGTATGCAATCAAAAATTCTAGTGTCAATAAGAAGTTGACATCCACTAGAAAGTCGTAATGATTTTTGAAAAAGTAAGTGGATAAAAATCCAATAAATAGAAATGAAATAACTAATGTGAAGTGTTTTAAGTTAATTTGATCCAAACGTACAACAGTTTCAGCAGCTAGGTAGATGATACCTATTGAAAGAACCCATGCATAGCGATATAAAAACATATTCGGAGCATGCATTCCTTGCCAAAAAAGATTTAGTGGCTGTAAATAAAAACTTGAAATAATGAGTGTAAAGAATAGGCTGTAAGATAGCTTTACAATTGGTTTGATACCTTTTAATGTGAAGAATAGCAAAGCTAGAATCAGTGGGACTAAACCAACAGAAATCATAGGAATGGATCCAAATTTTGTCGTGTCGAAACTACCTACTAAGTTTTTGGCAAAGAAGTCAAGATACCAAGAATCTTCTGTTTTTAGGTTGACAATATTTGTAAATGTCTCGCCGTGAGTTTTTAAATCAAGATAGGTTGGCAACAACATGAACAAGCTACTCAATGCAGATAAGATTGACACAAGTGTAAAGTTTACAAATCTTTTCAATTTCTGCCCCTTTAACCGAGACAATTGTACGAGTGTCCAAATGATTAGAAAAATAGCGGTCATGTAACCAAAGTAATAGTTTTGTACAAATAAGCATGTCAGAGCTAGATAATAAATGATTTGTCCTTTTCCCGTTAATAATCGATGTAAACCCAGAAGAATGATCGGAAGAAGAATAAAAACATCCAGCCAGTTATTAATTTCTAATTGACTAGTACTGAAACTCATTAGGGAAAAACTAGTAGAAAGTAGCAATGCCCACTCTTCTTTTAAATATTGGTGAATGCCTTTTAAACTGACAAAAGTTGACAACCCTATCAATCCAAACTTGACAATAGTGACAAGATAGAGGGCATCTGGCATAGACTGTATATTGAAGAAAAAAACGATGGGAGATAGGAAAGAACCTAAATAATACGAAGACAATGCGTAGAAATTCAGGCCCAAACCGCTAGTAAATGTGTAAAATATTGAGCCATCTCCATGTAAAGCATTTCGCAATGTTTGATTAAATATAACATACTGATGGAAGCCATCACTTGCTAATATAGTTGTGTCACTTCCCCACCAAATTCCTTGAAATGCCAAGACAATAGAAATAATAGTTAGCGGGATAAGGAAAGATAAGAGGTAATAAATGGATGTTTTTGTAAATATTTTTTTCATAGATTTAAAAGAAAATGGAGTGGGAAAGAACTCGACCAGTCTAAAAAGAGTTCGTCAACAATTTTTCGTTTTAAGTTGTTGAGCTGAAACAGTCTATCCCAGACTTCAATTTATGTGAGCTGACTGCCGTCAGCTTATATCTCCAACTTTAAAAGGTCTCCCAGACCTTTTAAACTCCCACCCCCGCACAGCTCCAACAGTCAGAGTAGTGACTGTTGGAGGTTGGAAATGAAGCGAACTCGTTCGCATCAGCCGTAGTGGTCAGATTTGGAGTGTGAAACACGAACTGCTGAGATTTGCTGTGCAAATCTTATCTCCTACCTTTAACAATCTCCCAGACTGTTAAAGCCAATCAACCACTGCGCTGAGATGTTGACACGAACTCTGAGAAGCGAGGCTGGACTTTCTGCCCAGCCTCTTTTTATTATGCTTTCCAAAGTTCTTGTACTTTAGCTTGTACTTCAGCATTTTCCAAAAATTCATCATAAGTTTCGTCGATTCGGTCAATCACGCCATTTTTAGAAATGACGATGATACGGTTTGCTAAAGTTTGAATAAATTCGTGGTCATGGCTGGCAAAGATGATGGATTCTTTAAAAGCTTTCAAACCATCGTTCAGACTGGAAATTGACTCCAAGTCCAAGTGGTTGGTTGGATCATCTAAGACCAATACGTTTGATTTAAGGAGCATGAGTTTTGACAACATCACACGCACTTTTTCGCCCCCTGACAAGACGTTTACAGGTTTGTTAACCTCATCTCCTGAGAAGAGCATACGTCCCAAGAAACCGCGCAAGAAGGTATTGTCATCTTCTTCCTTGCTGGCAAATTGACGGAGCCAATCAAGGATAGATTTGTTTGTATCAAAGTCACGAGTATTGTCTTTTGGTAAGTAGGATTGACTAGTAGTGACACCCCACTTGACAGTACCTTCATATTCAATATCGCCCATAAGCGCCCGAATGAGAGCAGTTGTTTGGATGTCGTTTTGACCAATAAGAGCAGTCTTGTCACCTGGACGTAAGATAAAGTTGATATTGTCAAGAATCGTTTCACCATCGATGACAACCTTTAAGTTTTCAACTGTTAGGAGGTCATTACCGATTTCACGTTCTGATTTGAAGTTGATAAATGGATACTTACGGCTAGAGGGTATGATTTCTTCTAATTCAATTTTATCCAACATTTTTTTACGTGAAGTGGCTTGTTTGGATTTAGATGCATTAGCAGAGAAACGGGCAACGAATTCTTGTAATTCTTTGATTTTTTCTTCTGCCTTTGCATTTCGATCTGCTTGTAAACGGGCAGCCAACTCACTTGATTGTTTCCAGAAGTCGTAGTTACCAACAAAAATCTTGATTTTACCGAAGTCAAGATCAGCCATATGTGTACATACTTTATTTAAGAAGTGACGGTCATGGGATACGACAATGACGGTATTTTCAAAATCAATGAGGAAGTCTTCCAACCAGTTGATGGATTGGATATCTAAACCGTTGGTTGGCTCGTCCAAAAGAAGAACATCGGGTTTACCAAAAAGCGCCTTGGCTAAGAGAACTTTGACCTTTTCACCATTTGTCAATTCGCTCATATTTTGGTAGTGAAGGTCTTCTGAGATGTTGAGGTTTTGGAGTAACTGTGAAGCTTCGCTTTCAGCTTCCCATCCACCAAGTTCTGCAAATTCACCTTCTAACTCGGCAGCTCGGACACCATCTTCATCAGAAAAGTCTTCCTTCATATAGATGGCATCTTTCTCTTTCATGATGCTGTAAAGTTGGTCATTTCCCATGATAACGACGTCAATCACACGTTCATCTTCGTAGTCGAAATGGTTCTGACGAAGGATAGAAAGTCGTTCATCTGGACCAAGGGAAATATGGCCAGTTGTTGGTTCGATATCTCCTGCTAAGATTTTTAAAAATGTAGATTTTCCGGCACCATTAGCACCAATCAATCCATAGGTATTTCCTGCTGTAAACTTAATGTTGACATCATCGAATAATTTACGATCGCTGAAACGTAGCGACACATCTGATACTGTAAGCATAGTTTCTCCTATTTTTCTGTCTATTAGTTTTATTGTACTAGAAAGAACTTGAATTTTCAATGAATTACATTGGAATCAAAATATCTTCATTATACTGTTTGTGGTCTTTTTGAAGACTGAATCCACGTCCTTTAACTTGAGTTGCTGGCATGACAATTAGAAATGCAGTATCGTCGATTGCAAGAATATTTGTTTCAAGTTTTTGAATTTCTGGACGTGAAACGATTGTCATCAGCATTCGTTGTTCTTTACCTGTAAACCCACCAACAACAGGAAATTCAGTAACACCTCGATCAACAACTGTTGTAATGTATTCTTTTATTTCTTCATGATATCTCGATATAATCATTACATTTCGAGAGGAATCAGCACCGGACATCATCAAGTTGACAATATAAGTGATGGTCATCAGTGCAAGGATGGAGTACATCACAGAATCAGGATCAAAAGCAATAAAACCTATAATAACGATTATACCATCAATTATTCCCATTAAAATCCCAATTGGAATCGGGGTTAATTTATTGAGTATTTGAGTAATAATTCCAGTACCGCCAGTTGAAGAATTTCCAAGAAAAACAAGACCAATTCCTATTCCAACAATTATACCACCAAATAGTGCTGCTAATAGCGGATCTTTAGTGAGTGTTGGAAGTGAGTCTGTGAGTTTAAGAAAAAATGGGTAAATATTAGAACCATATACGGTTTTCAAAAAGGTAGTTCTACCTAGAAAAACGTAACATGCAATAAGTAGGGGAATGTTAACGATAAATACAAAGGTGGCAGGATTTATTTCAAATAATTTGTTAATACTAATAGCCAGACCACTTATACCCCCGGAAGCGATGTTATTCGCTAAAAAGAGGCTGTTAAAGCCAACAGCCATGATAAAGGTACCAATGGTAACTAGAAAAAACTCTTTAAATCGTTGCATAATAAGCTCCACAAAAAATAATTCTATACTATTATCCATCATTCTCTTGGTAGCGTCAAGGCTTTACTGACCTTGACTTTCTAATTTTTTGCGGTTATAATAGGTATCAATCAGAGGAGTAGTAAGTGGATAATTTTTAGAGAGTTTGTGGTTGGTGGAAACAAACAAGAGTCGCTTATGAATGGACTGAGTGAATAGAATCTGAACAAATAAGGATTCGGCTAGCAGGCCTTATGTGCGAAAAGATATAAGCTTATTTAATGCTTATAAGTGAGGTGGCACCGTGTCCTTGACGCCCTCGCACAGTTTTCTGTGCGTGGGCTTTTATTATGTAAAAGGAGAATATTTTATGAGTAAACCGATTATTCTAACAGGAGACCGTCCAACAGGCAAATTACATATTGGACATTATGTTGGTTCGTTGAAAAATCGTGTTTTATTACAGGATGCAGGTCAACATGAACTTTTTGTCTTTTTAGCTGATCAACAGGCTTTGACAGACCATGCAAAGGAACCGGAAAAGATTGTTGAATCCGTTGGAAACGTAGCGCTAGATTATCTAGCGGCAGGACTTGATCCAGCTAAGACAACGATTTTCATTCAGAGTCAAATCCCTGAATTGGCAGAATTAACCATGTACTACATGAACTTGGTATCTGTTGCGCGTTTAGAGCGTAACCCAACAGTTAAAACAGAAATTGCTCAAAAAGGTTTTGGCGAAGGAATTCCAGCTGGCTTCTTGGTTTATCCTGTATCACAAGCGGCGGACATTACAGCCTTCAAGGCAAATTTTGTCCCTGTTGGAAATGACCAAAGGCCGATGATTGAGCAGACTCGTGAACTTGTTCGTAGTTTTAATCATGCTTACCAAACAGATGTTTTGGTAGAGCCAGAAGGCATTTATCCTGAAAATGAGGCAGCCGGTCGTTTGCCCGGTCTTGATGGAAATGCAAAAATGTCTAAATCACTTGGAAATGGTATTTATCTGGCAGATGACATGGATACACTCAAGAAAAAAGTCATGTCCATGTACACTGATCCCAACCACATCCGTGTTGAAGACCCAGGTAAGATTGAAGGAAACATGGTTTTCCATTATCTAGATGTTTTCGGACGTGAAGAAGATCGTGCTGAAATTGAAGCTATGAAAGAACAGTACCAACGTGGTGGTTTGGGGGATGTGAAGACTAAACGTTATTTGCTGGACATTTTAGAGAGAGAATTAGGACCAATCCGTGAACGCCGTCTGGAGTTTGCACAGGATATGGGACAGGTCTATGCAATGTTGGAAGCAGGGAGCCAAAAAGCTCGTCAAGTTGCTGCGACAACTCTTGATCAAGTGAAATCAGCTATGGGAATCAACTATTTTAAATAAGGTTAACAATGAATGAGCAATGTTGAAAAAATGTTGCTTTTTTCATTTAAATCACAGAGAAGTAAAAAACAAACGTTCGATTTTTATAGATAAAACCGAATAGAATTTTCTGAATTTTTAGGATTGTCAATATTAAAGCGAATAATGATTGACAAATGATTTCAAAATGTTATCATAATAAAAATACAAATAGCAATCAAGCTACACATAAATAAGAAAAGAGGAAGAAAATGTCAAATTGGGACACTAAATTTTTGAAAAAAGGCTTTACTTTTGATGACGTATTACTTATTCCGGCTGAAAGTCATGTTTTACCACACGATATTGATTTAAAAACACAATTAGCACCAAATTTGACCCTTAATCTTCCGATTATTTCTGCTGCCATGGACACTGTAACAGATAGCAAAATGGCTATTGCTATGGCACGTGCAGGTGGTTTGGGTGTCATCCATAAGAATATGTCTATCGCGGAGCAGGCTGATGAGGTGCGTAAGGTAAAACGTTCTGAAAATGGTGTCATTATCGATCCATTCTTCCTAACACCAGAGCACACCATTGCTGAGGCTGAGAAATTAATGGCAACATATCGTATTTCAGGTGTGCCAATCGTCGAAACATTGGAAAATCGTAAATTGGTTGGTATTATTACCAACCGTGATATGCGTTTCATTTCCGATTATTCACAGCCAATTTCTACAAACATGACAAGCGATGCTTTGGTAACAGCGCCAGTTGGAACTGACCTTGCGACTGCTGAGGCTATTCTACACAAGCATCGTATTGAAAAATTGCCATTGGTTGATGAAAATGGACGTTTGTCAGGCTTGATTACTATCAAAGACATTGAGAAAGTCATTGAGTTCCCAAATGCAGCGAAGGATGAATTTGGTCGTCTCTTGGTTGCGGGTGCTGTTGGTGTCACATCTGATACTTTTGAACGTGCTGAGGCTCTCTTTGAAGCGGGTGCTGATGCGATTGTTATCGATACTGCTCACGGTCACTCAGCTGGTGTTCTTCGTAAGATTAAAGAAATCCGTCAACACTTCCCAACTCGTACCTTAATTGCCGGCAATATTGCCACAGCTGAGGGAGCTCGTGCTCTTTATGAAGCTGGTGTTGATGTTGTGAAGGTCGGTATTGGACCAGGTTCAATCTGTACAACACGTGTCATCGCAGGTGTTGGGGTACCACAAGTGACTGCTATCTATGATGCAGCTGGTGTTGCGCGTGAATATGGAAAAACCATTATTGCTGATGGTGGTATCAAGTATTCAGGTGACATTGTGAAGGCACTTGCAGCAGGTGGTCATGCCGTTATGCTGGGTTCTATGTTTGCAGGAACGGATGAAGCACCAGGAGAAACAGAAATCTTCCAAGGTCGTAAATTTAAGACTTACCGTGGTATGGGCTCTATCGCTGCCATGAAACAAGGTTCGAAGGACCGTTACTTCCAAGCATCTGTAAATGAAGCTAACAAACTTGTTCCAGAAGGAATTGAGGGACGTGTAGCTTATAAAGGATCTGTTGCAGATATGATATTCCAAATGGTTGGTGGACTTCGCTCAGGTATGGGCTATGTAGGTGCTGGCAACTTGACCGAATTGCATGAAAATGCTCAGTTTATCGAAATGTCAGGCGCTGGTTTGAAAGAAAGCCATCCACACGATGTTCAAATTACAAACGAAGCTCCAAACTATTCAGTACAGTAAACAAAAACAAGACCCTGGTTGACAGGGTCTTTCTTTATATGTAAATGTAGTTGACAACTGTTGTAAAGCACCCTTTCACTCCTCGGTAATGTTTCCCTTTTGAATATGGAAAATTTTAAGATTATCAGGCAGCTTATGTAAATGGTCCAAAGATGTCGTAGTTATAAATGTTTGAATCGTATCGGTAATTGTTTCAAGCAATTTCAATTGTCGACTGTTATCAAGTTCGCTCATGACATCATCTAACAATAGAATCGGATACTCTCTTGTCATTTCTTTCATTAATTCTATTTCAGCGAGTTTGAGAGAAAGGACAAGACTACGGTGTTGTCCTTGGCTACCAAAATGGGCGTTCATATCATTTAGAAAGAAGGCAATATCATCACGGTGTGGTCCTACACCTGTATTTTTTTTGAATAAATCACGTTTACGACTATTTTCTAACTCTGTCAAGAAAGTGTCAATTAAATTGACAGAGTTAGTCAAGTTTACTGAAGATAGATATTGAATGGTTAAGGTTTCTTTTTGGTTTGAGATTTCTTGAACTTTGCTGTTGCCATACAATTCTAATTTTTTTAGAAAGTCAATCCGGTGTTGGATAACACGACTACCATACTCTGCTAGTTGATGATCCAATACAGATAAAAAGGTATTGTCTACCGTTTCTGTAGATTTAAGATAGGCATTTCTTTGTTTTAAAACATGGTTATAGCTTGACAAGTCTGAGAGATATATTGGTTTGATTTGTCCCAATTCGACATCAATGAACTTTCTCCTTAAGGCAGGGGCACCTTTGATTAATTGCAAGTCTTCCGGTGCAAAGAGAACAACGTTCATGTGTCCAATGTAGTTTGAAAGCTTTGCTTGCTTGAGATGATTGACTTTTGTTACTCGCCCTTTATCTGTCAAGTGAATGTCAAGCGGAATTTTACCATTTGTACGATGAAGTGTTCCAGAAATAGATAATTCTTTTTCCTGAAATTGTAGAAGGTCTTTATCTGTTCGGGTTCGATGACTCCGTGTCAGGGCTAAAAAATAGATAGATTCTAGCATATTGGTTTTACCTTGGGCATTTTCACCTAAAAAGACATTGAGTCCTTTGTGAAACTCAATATCTAAATGGTTGTAATTCCGAAAATGTTTTAATGCTAATCGTTCCAACCACATGTTTATGTACCAGGGAAACGAACAGGTTTTCTATCAGCTTTTTGAGCTGTTTTTTTTGAAGGAGGGACCTGTTTCTTGTTTTTTTTATTCTTTTGATTCATTTTTTTAACAATGGCAGCTACCCGCTCTTTTTCAGCCTGATCTTCTTGGTATTGCTGAATTTCTTCTGTACTTGGAGCAATAACAGTTATAGTAATACCATGTTCTGGTAGTGCGACTGTGTCACCAATACGGATTTTTTTCCCTCTTCTTTTTTCATCTTCTCCATTAAAAAGGATGGTATTTTCCTCTAAAAAACCTTTGATAGCACCGCCTGAGTGAAGAATACCAGTTGTTTTTAAAAGGGCCTGTAAAGTAATGTAGTCATCAAATAGTTTAAATTCCATATGTCACCTCGTTACAGAATATTATAACACAAAATGGTATAATGAAAGGTATAATGTTTGAAAGAGGAAGAGAATGGAATTACAAGAAGGAGTTAATCTTCATTTTATAGAATCAAGTAAGTTTACGACCAATAGAATTCGTGTGCGTTTTGCTGCAGCAATGAGTGAAAAAACAGTGGCAGGTCGTGTGCTACTAGCCAATTTACTAGAAATGGGAAATCAAGATTATCCAACAGCGCGTCAACTTCGAATGAAACTAGCTGCTTTATACGGGGCACATTTTTCAACCTCTGTTTCTAAGAGGGGACGAGTTCATTTTGTTGATGTGAACATCTCGTATGTGAAATCATCGTTTTTACTCAATAAGGAAGATATAACCTTAGAAATAATTGATTTTCTATATGCCTGTCTATTTCGACCGTTGACAGAAGGAAAAGCTTTCAATAAAAAAATGTTCGAAGTGGAAAAAAGAAATTTATTAAGTTTTTTAGAATCTGAGGTAGAAGATAATTTTTATCATGCGGATGTTGAAATGAGTCGTCTCTATTTTAATGATGAAGATATACAGGTGCCACGAGTTGCCAGAATTGATTTAGTACAAAAGGAGACAGCTGAATCTGTTTATGAAGCTTACAAAAGAATGCTAAAAATGGACAGAATTGATATTTTTGTTGCTGGAGATGTCAATCAATTAGAGGTTCAAAATAAATTTAAAAACTTTGACTTTACATACCGAAATCCAAAATTGGAGTTAGAGTACTCACAGGATTATTCCAATATCGTTCATGAAAAAGTGGAACGAAAAGTTGCTCAGCAATCTATTTTAGAATTAGCATATCATTTACAAGTTGTTTACAACGATGTAAACTATCCTGCATTGTTGGTTTTTAATGGTCTGTTCGGTGCCTTTTCTCATTCTAAATTATTTATGAATGTTCGGGAAAAAGAAAGTCTGGCCTATACGATTGGGAGTCAAGTGGATATTTTTTCAGGTATGTTGAAAGTATATGCTGGAATTAATCGAGAAGATCGATTGAGGACAATGAAGCTCATAAATCGTGAATTTCTTGCAATAAAACGTGGTCAAATTACAGAGGATGACTTGGAATTAACAAAAAAATCACTAACACACTCTGCAATGCTGGCTCAAGATAGACAAAATAATCTAATTGAACAGGCCTATAATGAAGTCTGCTTAGGAGAACGAAATCTAACTTGGCAACAGTGGATTGATGGTATTAATGCAGTATCGATAGACGATGTTGTAAAACTTGGAAAAGTTATTCGTTTACAGGCTATTTACTTTATGGAAGGAGTTGCTCAATGAAACTAATTGAAAAATGCTATCCGTATATGAAGGAGAGTCTTTATTATGCTAAACTTAATAATGGTTTGACAGTAACTTTACTTCCAAAAACTGATTTTAATGAGGCCTATGGAGTATTAACGACAGAATTTGGGGCCCTACATACTCAATTTAAAGCAGATGGTAAAGAAATTGTTCACTATCCCGCAGGGATTGCCCATTTTTTGGAGCATAAACTATTTGAATCAGAAGAAGATGGCGATGTGATGAATCAATTTGCCAAATTAGGTGCTAGTGCAAATGCCTATACTGGATTTCGTCAAACAAGCTATCTTTTTTCAACTACCCAAGAAGTGTTATCTTGTTTGAAATTACTGCAATCATTTGTTACTAAGCCTCATTTTACAAAAGAAAATGTAGAGCGTGAGCAAGGAATCATTGAACAAGAAATTGAAATGTACCAAGATGATGCAGATTATCGTCTTTATATGGGAATTTTAGCTTCACTCTATCCGGGAACTCCATTAGCTTATGATATTGCTGGTACTGTTGAATCAATTTCACAAATTACAGCTGATGCTTTGTATGAAAATTATTTAGCCTTCTATCGTCCAAGTAATATGCATATGTTTATTGTTGGAAATTTTATTATAGAAGAGGTGTGGGAAGAAATAATTCAAACTCAAGAGAACTCTGTGCAAGATAGTAGGTCGTTTGAAAAACTTGCCTTGACACATTTACCAATTTTAGAACATCAAACAGAGCAATTTGAGGTAGCTACTTCAAAATTAGCAATAGGGTTAAGAGGGAATGATGTTATTTCAAGTCAGGAAATTCCAAGATACCAAGTATGTTTACAATTATTATTTGCAATGTTATTTGGTTGGACTTCAAAACGCTATCAAGCCTTATATGAGGATGGAATAATTGATTCTTCGTTTCAATTTCAAATTGAGGTAAGCCCAGATTATCACTTCGTAGTCATTACAACAGATACCGAATCACCAATTCGATTATCTAGTTTAATTATGAAAGCCATTCACCAATTTGAAAATGATAAAGATATCAATCATCAACAACTTGCATTATTAAAAAATGAAATGTATGGTGATTTTATTCGAAGTTTAAATTCACTTGAATTTACTGCCAGTCACTTTGTGACTCAACTCACTGATGAGCAGACTATTTTTGATTTTCCAGAGATTATTCAGTCTGTTACACTGGAGGATGTTTTTGAGGTTGGGCGGCAGTTTATTTACAACTGTGATATGACAGATTTTACGATTTTTCCCCGATAGAATGTTGTAAAGCATCGAAATTTCCGTAGTTTTTTGTTAAAATAGAGTATTGTATACGATGAATGAATGAGAGAAGGGATTTATGAGGCAAAAAAGTATCGGTGAAGTTCTTCGATCAGCTCGAGAAAGTAGGGGCTGGAACCTAATTGATGTGCAGAGAATGACGAAAATTCAGGCTAAATATTTACAAGCATTAGAATATAATGATTTCGAATATATACCAGACAGTAACTACATAGAAAGTTTTTTGGTAACGTATGCGGATGCGCTTGAATTGGATTCTGCTGTATTACTAGATGCTTATAAAAAGAATAGTCTAGTAATCTACTATGAAGAAGGAGAAGAGGAAGAACTTTCTACGGAGTTAAAAAGACGTTATAAGTTAAGAAAAAAGAATAAAAAAGATTCTTTTCTTCCTTTGTTTTACTTGTTACTAGCAGCTGGTTTGATGATTATTTTTGTGACATTTGTGATTCATAGTCGTATGAAGCAAATTTCACTATTCTCAAATCAAAGTACATCTTATAGTGTGTCTAGACAAGTGACAAATTCATCAAGCTCAATAGCAAGTACATCAACATCAGGAAATGTTATAGAGGAGTCATCTTCAAATAGTTCTAGTTCTACTAGCAGTTCAACAACTAGCGCTTCTGAAATGATTCAGGTAACCGGATCTGGAGAAAGTATTAGTGCTACCGTATCAAAGTTTACCTATCCAATTGATATTACTGTAACTGCAGATAATACAACTAGTTGGATTAGTTTATCTAATACAACACTTTCAGGTGGCGTAACACTGACCCCTGATAACCCATCAGCAACAACAAAAATAGAGGAAGGAGTATCTTCAGCTACTCTCGTTTTAGGTGTTGTAAAAGGGGTTACTATTACAATTGGTGGTCAAAAGTTGGATACATCGGCTTTAACTACTCAGACAGGAAGTATTACCCTGTACTTTGAACAATAAAGGATGAAAAGATGAAAAAAGAAAATATTCCCAATGCATTAACAATTGGTCGGATTCTCGTTATCCCCATCTTTATTTTATTATTAACGCTTTGGAACAATGCAATCAGCCATACATTAGCTGCAATTATCTTTGCTTTAGCTAGTATTACGGACTATTTAGATGGTTATTTAGCTAGAAAATGGAAAGTTGTTACAAATTTCGGGAAGTTTGCCGATCCAATGGCGGATAAAATACTGGTAATGACAGCTTTTATTATGCTAGTTGAATTGGGATATGCCCCTGCTTGGGTTGTTGCGATTATCATTTGTAGGGAGCTTGCTGTAACTGGTTTGCGTTTACTTTTAGTTGAAAATGGTGGGACAGTCCTAGCCGCAGCAATGCCAGGGAAAATTAAAACCTTTTCTCAAATGTTTGCGGTCATTTTCCTACTCTTGCATTGGAACCTGCTTGGTCACATAACATTGTATATCGCACTTTTCTTCACCCTTTATTCAGGTTATGATTATTTCAAGGGTGCCTCATTTCTTTTCAAAGATACATTTAAATAATGGAAAATATTATCGAAGTTAAAAATCTTAAGTATAAGTACGATCAAGAAGACGAAAAATATACTTTAAACGACGTTTCGTTTCACGTGAAACAAGGAGAGTGGTTGTCCATCATTGGCCATAATGGATCAGGGAAATCAACAACTGTCCGTTTAATAGATGGCTTATTGGAAGCTGAATCTGGGGACATTTACATATCCGGCGATAAATTGACAGCTGATAATGTCTGGGAAAAACGCCGTCTAATTGGAATGGTCTTTCAAAATCCAGATAATCAATTCGTTGGGGCTACAGTAGAAGATGATGTTGCTTTTGGTTTGGAAAACCAAGGAGTTCCTCTTGAAGAAATGCGTGTTCGTGTTCAAGAAGCTTTGGAATTGGTTGACATGGCTAGTTTTAAGAAGAGAGAACCTGCTAGACTCTCTGGTGGACAAAAACAGCGTGTTGCAATAGCAGGTATCGTGGCTTTGCGTCCCAAAATTGTTATTTTGGATGAAGCAACGTCTATGTTAGATCCTGAAGGGCGTTTAGAATTAATTCGTATTGTGAAGGAAATTAAAGATGAACATAATATGACGGTTATTTCTATTACGCATGATTTAGACGAAGTTGCACTAAGTGATCGTGTGATTGTGATGAAGAATGGGCAAATTGAATCAACCAGTACCCCAGCAGAATTATTTATGAGGGATGATTTGATTGAGCTTGATTTAGAACAGCCATTTACAGCAAAATTAGCTGAAGAATTGCGCCAGGCGGGAATCGCTATTCCGCTACGCTATTTTACAGAGGAAGAATTAGAGGAAACTTTATGGGAATTCATCTCCAAAAAGTAAGCTATACCTATCAAGCTGGCACACCTTTTGAGGGGCGTGCGCTTTTCGGTGTAGATTTGGAAATTGTTGACGGTTCCTATACTGCATTGATTGGGCATACTGGTTCTGGGAAATCAACTATTTTGCAACTTTTAAATGGATTAAATATCCCCACATCTGGTAATGTGATTGTTGATGATATGGTTATCAACGCGACTTCAGATAAAAAAGGTATTAAGCAAGTAAGAAAAAAAGTTGGCTTGGTTTTTCAGTTCCCAGAAAGTCAAGTTTTTGATGAGACAGTCTTAAAAGATGTGGCATTTGGTCCACAAAATTTTGGTATTTCCCAAGAAGAGGCTGAAAAGATTGCTCGTGAAAAACTTGCACTCGTTGGTATTTCAGAAGATCTATTTGAAAGAAGTCCTTTCGAGTTATCTGGAGGTCAAATGCGCCGAGTTGCGATTGCAGGAATATTAGCCATGGAACCAAATGTTCTAGTATTGGATGAACCTACAGCAGGACTAGATCCAGCTGGACGTCAGGAATTAATGAACATCTTTAAACAGTTACACGCTAATGGCATGACCATCGTTCTGGTAACTCATTTGATGGATGATGTTGCAAATTATGCAGATTGGGTCTATGTGATGGAGAAAGGGAAGTTAATCCGTTCAGGAAAACCGAGGGATGTTTTTCAAGAGGTTGAATTTTTGGAAACAATTAAATTAGGTGTTCCAAAAATAACAAAATTTGCTGCGAATCTGGAGAGAAGGGGCTTTGTATTTGAACGCTTGCCAGTTACGATAAAAGAATTTGCCGAGGTGATGAGTCATGGATAAATTGATTTTAGGTCGGTATATTCCTGGAAATTCGATGATTCATCGTTTAGATCCGCGTAGTAAATTGTTGGCCATGTTTGCCTTTCTTTTGCTTATTTTCTGGGCAAATAATTTGATAACAAATGTTCTAATCATTGCCTTTGTGTTTGCAATCGTCCTTTTATCACAAATACGCCTATCTTTTTTTATCAATGGTTTAAAACCAATGATAGGGATTATTCTGTTTACAACCTTTTTCCAAGTTTTCTTCACACCTGGAGCAAGTGTTTTGTGGGAATTTTGGATTTTTAAGGTTTCGATTGAAGGCTTGCAGCAGGCGCTGATTATCTTCATCCGATTTGTACTCATTATTTTCTTTTCAACCTTGTTAACATTAACAACAACACCTTTGAGTCTGGCTGATGGTATTGAATCTGGTTTAGCCCCTCTGAAACGGTTGAAAGTACCTGTTCATGAAATTGGTTTAATGCTCTCGATGAGTTTACGTTTTGTACCAACCCTTATGGATGATACCACACGCATTATGAATGCACAGAGAGCACGTGGTGTGGATTTTAATGAAGGAAATCTGATTCAAAAAGTTAAATCGGTTATTCCTATTTTGATTCCACTATTTGCTTCAAGTTTCAAGAGAGCTGATGCCCTTGCTACAGCGATGGAAGCGCGTGGTTATCAAGGAGGCGAAGGAAGAACAAAATACCGAGTTTTAGAATGGAAATTGCCAGATACCTGTGCTGTTATTGTCATGATATTACTAGGTGTAACACTCTATGTACTAAAAAGTGCTTAAAATATTATCCTTTTCACCATAAAACAACTTTATTGTAATATTTGTAATAGATTTTTAAATAAAAAGCAATATTATGATAGTATGATAGGAATAGTTATAACAATAAGTAAAGGACTATTCTTTTTAATGAAAAAGAGTTTGATGTATAAAGCATTGAAAGGTGTTACTGGATTATTCACTATTCTTGCTTTGGTGTTAGTTGGTTTCATTCTAACAGGGAAGATATCTCATACACAAATTGTGAGAGCAGTATCTGATGCCCCATATACTATTAAGAATACAGTAAATAAGATTCGTAATGGTGTTCCGCATACAACTGAATATATTTCAGCAAGTCCTATTTTTGAATTGGGCTATGAAACTATATTAAAGTTGAAGACTGATTCTCAACCACTTCAAGTGGAAGCTTTAGAAATTACGTTTGAAGAACCGCAAATTATTGAATCAAGTGATTTGCGAGATAAAAGTTCGACTGATACAGAATTAGGAGATGATGGAACTATCGCTACTACAGGGGACCTTCAAAGTGATATGTATGTAAGCGAAACTAGTTTGGAGCCAACAGCTATTGAGTCAGAACAAGTAATCTCACAAGTAACTCCTCATTCAGAAGTGATTCAACCTGTTTCAAATCCAATGAGAACTGCTGCTAATCAGTCATCTGCTGGTTCAACTATTGACGATGTTTCTGCTAAAGAATGGATTGCACAAAAAGAATCTGGAGGTAGCTATACGGTTTCTAATGGAGTATACATTGGAAGATATCAGCTACATAGCGCTTATTTAAATGGAGACCATTCACCAGAGAATCAGGAGCGTGTAGCAGATGCCTATGTTTTGCAACGCTATGGTTCATGGTCTGCAGCCTACCAGTTTTGGTTAGCAAATGGATGGTATTAAGAAAATAAATAATGCCTAGTTTTTTCTAGGCATTTTCATATTTTTAAAAAACAAATATATTTATGCAAAGAATCGTGTAAAAATATGCAGAAATTGCCAGTAAATAGAGCTTTTATAGTGTAAACTCAATGTCATTGTAATATTTGTAATATTTTTTCAAACTCAGAGTAATAGTTGAAGTGTATGATAGATAACATAACAGAAAGGAATGTATTTACATGATGAATATTACATTTAAACAGAACATTAAAACAACTATTTTAGGTTTGGTTGCGGGCATCGCAATTTTGAGTGCTGGTGTGGTTAGCGCTGACACTTATACTGTAAAATCAGGGGACACATTGTCAGAGATTGCTTTGACATATAACACTACCGTCGAAAAATTAGCAGAGCAAAACAAAATCACTAACCCTGATTTTATTCATGTTGGTCAAGCTATTGAGTTGGGTGAAGTGATAAAAGTCGCTACTTCAGCACAACCAGCTCAGGAGACTAAAACAGCTACGACACCAGAAACAACTACAACTAGCTCTTATTCTTCAAACTTGAGTGCTGAAGATACCGCAGCTAAGGAGTGGATTGCACAAAAAGAGTCAGGTGGTAGCTATGATGCTCAAAATGGTATCTATATTGGTCGTTACCAATTGACAAATACGTACCTAAATGGTGACTACTCTGTTGAAAACCAAGAGCGCGTAGCTGATGCTTATGTTGCAAGTCGTTACGGTTCATGGTCAGCAGCCAAAGCATTCTGGTTGGCAAATGGATGGTACTAAAAGATCTATAAAAAAGTCTAGTTTCACTAGGCTTTTTAGTTTTGTAGTTTTCTATGCTTTATAAATTGTGCAAATTTGCTTATAATGTGAAAAAATTGACAAGAAGAGAAAAAGAATGAATTTACAGAAACGAATTTTTCGCGTCAATATGACAATGCTCGTCTTATCTTTAATAGCTATGTTAGGGGTAAGTATCTATGTGGTTAATAGCATTTATCGTAACCAAGGTACTTGGCAAACCACCAGTCAGAAGACAGCAGCAAGTCAGGCAAGCCTAGAAAACTTTTCGGGAACTGATTTTTCATCCTTGGCAGATGAATTAGCAAAGAGTGGCGTACAACTTTACGCAGAAAGCAATGGTGAGGTCGTATTTTCAAATTTCAAGGATGATAGTGAAGATCTGACTACTATCAGTATTTCAGCTACCACTCATACTTCTTATGTTGATGGAGAAGTTGTAATTAGCCGGAAAGTGGCTACAGATAGACAAATGTAACACCTGTATGCTATTTTGGAAGATATCGAGGAACAGTAAGTAAGTCAGGAATTTCAAGCCTTTCTTGTCCAACTGTTAATAGTTGGTGGCACAGGAATGATTATTTTAGTTATTCTTATTCTTAATCTTTGATTTATACAAAAAACTTGCCTATATTGATGGACAAGTAAATACATACTCCTTAACGGGTTCAACTTTAGTAATAACTGAGGTTGACAACAACGACACCACCTTAGATAAAATGATATTTACCAAACAACAAAAGGACCTGACGGTCCTTTTGTTGTTTACAACACTGTCAACCTCCCCCAAAAATTTCCTGTGCAAGTCGGCGACCAGTCGGTGTAGCAGCAAGCCCGCCTTCGGCTGTTTCACGAAAGGCTGTTGGTAAGGCAGCACCTACTTGATACATAGCATTTATTACCTCATCAGCAGGAATCTTTGATTCAATACCAGCTAATGCCATATCAGCAGCTACCATAGCATAGCTAGCACCCATCGCGTTTCTCTTGACACAAGGCACTTCCACTAGGCCAGCGACAGGATCACAGATGAGACCAAGCATATTTTTGATAACAAAGCAGATAGCTTGACTAGCTTGATACGCTGTCCCGCCTGCAGCTAATGTTAGTGCGGCAGCAGACATAGCAGAAGCTGAACCAACTTCAGCTTGACACCCACCCTCTGCTCCAGAAATAGAAGCATTGTTGGCAATGACAAGACCAAAGGCACCAGCTGTAAAGAGAAAGTCAAGTTGTTGCTCTTCTGTCAACTTCAACTTGTCAATGGCAACTCCTAAAACAGCTGGTAAACATCCAGCGGAGCCAGCAGTCGGAGTGGCACAAACAAGACCCATCTTAGCGTTTAGTTCATTGACAGCCATGGCATTTCTAGCTGCTGACAGTATGGAGGTGTCGGACAGTGTCATTCCACCTTTTATATATGCGTCGAGTTTTGCTGCGTCCCCACCTGTCAATCCTGAAACAGATTTACTTTCGGAGAGACCATCAATAATAGAATTTTTCATTACTGTCAAGTTTCTTGACATGATTGTCAATATTTCGTCACGGTTCCGACCAGTTAGCTCTATTTCAGTAGCAATCATTAGTTCTGAGACGCTACCAGAAAACTGTTCTGCCTGTGAAACCAATTCTTCAATTGTATAAAACATGGCTCTCTCTTTCTAGTTAAAGAAGGTAATATTGTGCAAGTGAGGGATTTTTTCAATTTCTGGGATAGCATGTTCACATTGACGGGAGTCCACCTCAATAATCATGATGGCTTTTTCCCCTGCTTTTTCACGAGTGACATTCATTTGAGCAATATTAATATTAAATTTAGATAATATATCGGTAACTTTTGCAATCATGCCTGGGACATCTTGATGAACGATAATGATGGTTGGGGTGTTCATATTCAGATTGACAGAAAATCCATTTAGTTCCGTTACCTGAATATTTCCTCCTCCAATGGATACACCTGTTGCAGAAATAGATTTTTTCTCATTTTTTATTATGATTCGCGTAGTATTGGGATGGGGTGTATTACTCTCTTTGTTGACACGCCAGTAAACTTTGATACCACGTTCCCTCGCAATATCTAAAGAGTTAGGAATCCGTGGATCATCCGTATCCATACCTAGAATACCTGCGACCAAGGCTACGTCAGTACCATGCCCTCGGTATGTTTTAGCGAAGGAGTTGAAGAGTTGGAATTCAACTTCGGTGGGTTGCTCACCAAAGATAGATGAGACAATCTTGCCGATACGGACTGCACCTGCTGTGTGACTGGAAGAAGGTCCAATCATGACTGGTCCAATAATATCAAAGACCGATTGAAATTTTAAATTTGTCATAGTAATCCTCACGTTTTTCTTGGTTCTATTATATCAAAAATTCATTTACGAGAATATGCTTAAATGCATGGGTTTTAATATCAAAATTCTATCTATGTCCCATCTTATATGATATAATACAAATTGTTCAAATCGACCTTCAATCGTTTTGGATAAAACTAGACCCTTCAAGTCTAAGTTGAAATTGAACTCGGATTGAGTCTGAGTATCACAATTGATGGGAGAAGATTATGTCAATAGACAATTCTAAAACCCGTGTTGTTGTCGGTATGAGTGGTGGTGTGGATTCATCGGTTACAGCTTTGTTGCTTAAAGAACAAGGCTACGATGTCATCGGCATCTTCATGAAAAACTGGGACGACACGGACGAAAATGGCTTCTGTACAGCAACAGAAGATTACAAAGATGTGGCTGCGGTGGCAGACCAGATCGGTATTCCTTATTACTCTGTCAACTTTGAAAAAGAGTATTGGGACCGTGTGTTTGAATATTTCCTTGCGGAATATCGAGCTGGCCGTACACCCAATCCAGATGTCATGTGTAACAAGGAAATTAAGTTTAAAGCTTTCTTGGATTACGCCATGAATTTGGGAGCAGATTTTGTGGCGACGGGGCACTATGCTCAAGTAACACGTGATGATGATGGCACGGTTCACATGTTACGTGGGGCAGACAATGGCAAGGATCAGACCTACTTCCTTAGCCAACTATCACAGGAACAACTGCAGAAAACCATGTTTCCGCTCGGCCATTTACAAAAGCCTCAGGTAAGAGAAATAGCAGAGCGAGCAGGCTTGGCGACAGCTAAGAAAAAAGACTCGACAGGGATCTGCTTTATCGGTGAAAAGAACTTCAAAGAATTTTTAGGACAATATTTGCCAGCCCAGCCCGGTCGGATGATGACGGTAGATGGCCGTGACATGGGCGAACATGCAGGACTTATGTACTATACGATTGGTCAGCGGGGCGGGCTTGGTATCGGCGGACAAATCGGTGGGGACAATGAGCCTTGGTTTGTTGTCGGAAAAGATCTGTCGAAAAATATCCTTTATGTCGGTCAAGGTTTCTATCATGAGTCGTTGATGTCAACATCTTTACAGGCTAGTCAAGTTCACTTTACACATGATATGCCGGAAGAATTCACGCTGGAATGCACAGCTAAGTTCCGCTATCGTCAACCAGATAGTCAAGTAACTGTCAAGGTAAAAGGTGACAAGGCAGAAGTTATCTTTGCAGAGCCACAACGGGCCATCACACCAGGACAAGCCGTTGTTTTCTATGACGGACAAGAATGTCTTGGCGGTGGCATGATTGATATGGCCTACAGGGACGGGGAAGCTTGTCAGTATATTTAGTTGACAGGTTTGTAAAAGAGGATTAGATGCGTGTTGTAGTTATTCAAGCTAGTACAAGAACAGAGATCAACCAGCACTTGTTTAATACAGTTTGTGAAGCTATGGGTGGACAACATCAAGTTGTCAATCTAGGCATATTTACAGAAGAAATAGAAAACTACTCCTATGTGGAAGTGGCTGTTATGATTAGTTTGTTGATTGAAACAGGTGCAGCTGACTTTATTGTAACAGGGTGTTCTTCTGGTCAAGGAATGATGATGGCTTGCAATAGTTTACCAGGTTTACGTTGTGGATTTGTTCAAACACCTCAGGATGCCTATCTATTTGGTCGGATTAACAACGGTAACGTAGTTTCTTTGCCACTAGGCTTAAATTTTGGTCGGTCTGGCGAGTTGAATTTGCATTATACCTTGGAAAAATTATTTGATGGAGAATTTAATACAGGCTATCCAGTTCAAGATGCTGAACGTAAAAATAAGGAAGCAACTGAATTGGTGCATATTTATCAGTTGACAACACGCTTTTTTTTGGAAATTTTACCAAACTTTGATGAGCATCTATTGACTAAAATTTTAAGAAGAAAAACGTTTGTCGATTATATTTTTCAAAACGGAACGAATAAACTCCTTTTAGAAAAGTTAATGGCTTATAAGGTTTGAACTTTAGAAGCAGATTTGATACAATATTTCTAACAAGAACTATGATGGTCAAAGCTCATGGGAATTGTAGGCTTTTTTGTCCTGCAGTTTTCGAGAGTTTTGGCTATTTTTTTGTGAGATTAGGAGGAACCATGCCTGTCAAACTGATTGCCCATGTTTTACTGACTGTTGCAGACAGTCACCTGATTATTCAGCGTTCGCAAATTAAGCGTGGTAAGCCCAATGTTTTTCCTCAATATTGGGACATTCCAGGTGGTCGTGTTGAGGAGAATGAATTACCCCGTGATGCTGTTGTTCGAGAATGCTATGAAGAAACAGGCATTTTGATAGCTAAGGAAAATCTGACCATTATCCATGAAGATAGTCAGTTTGACGAGGAGAAACAGACGGTGTTTACAAGGCTGGTCTATGAAGTGACACTTCCGGAACAGCCCAAAACAATTCTTCTTGATCCAGAAGAGCATACTGATTTTCTATGGATTACTAGCCGCGATGAAAACAAGAAAAACTTAGTACCATATCTCGATGAAATTTTAGAAAAGAGAAGGAATAATGGATTTTAGGACCAGAATTGACAATCAGATTTTTGGTATTCGGGCGACTGCATTGATTATAAAAGATGGGAAAATATTTCTCACGAAGGACTCTAAGGGGCGCTATTATATCATTGGCGGTGCTATTGCGGTCAATGAGGTGGCGGCAGATGCGGTTGTTCGAGAAGTAAAAGAAGAATTAGGGGTTGACAGCTGTGTCAATCAACTGGCTTTTGTTGTCGAAAATCAGTTTACACAGGAAGGCATACACTTTCACAACATCGAGTTTCATTTTGTCGTTGATCCTATTGGAGAAATGCCTGATGAAATGATAGAAGGCAAGTTGAAGCAACCTTGTGAATGGATTGAAATTGACAACCTTGTAAACCTAGATGTTGTACCAGCTTTTCTGGCTCGAGAATTGCCAAACTGGGATCGACAAGTCAAACATATCATGAATGTAAAGGAGAAATAAATATGACATACGCATTTGCAGAAAACTATGATGTCATCGTAATTGGAGCGGGGCATGCTGGTGTAGAAGCGGGCTTGGCAGCCAGTCGGATGGGTTGTAAGACCTTGCTTGCGACGATTAACTTGGATATGGTGGCATTTATGCCCTGTAATCCATCTATTGGTGGCTCAGCCAAGGGGATTGTGGTACGGGAAATTGATGCCTTAGGTGGTGAAATGGGCCGAAACATTGACAAAACCTATATTCAGATGAAAATGCTCAATACCGGAAAGGGACCAGCTGTTCGTGCTTTACGGGCTCAGGCTGATAAAGCAGAATATGCAGCGGAAATGAAGCGAACGGTGGAGCGTCAAGAAAATTTGACCCTGCGTCAAACCATGATTGATGAGATTTTGGTCGAAGATGGTAAGGTTGTAGGTGTTCGTACTGCTACTGATCAGAAATATTCAGCAACAGCAGTCGTGGTAACGACTGGTACAGCCCTACGTGGTGAAATCATCATTGGAGATCTCAAGTATTCGTCAGGACCTAACAATAGCCTAGCTTCTATCACGCTGGCGGATAATCTGAAAGAATTGGGACTTGAAATTGGTCGTTTCAAGACAGGGACACCACCACGTGTGAATGCTCGTACTATAAACTACGAAGAGACAGAAATTCAACCAGGTGATGAAAAACCAAACCACTTTTCATTCTTGTCAAAGGATGAGGATTATTTACAAGACCAAGTTCCTTGTTGGCTGACCTATACCAATGCGACTAGCCATGAGATTATCAACAGTAATCTTCACCGAGCACCCATGTTTTCAGGTATTGTCAAGGGGATTGGTCCCCGTTATTGTCCATCTATCGAGGACAAGATTGTACGTTTTGCCGACAAGGAACGCCACCAGCTTTTCCTAGAGCCAGAAGGTCGTCACACAGATGAAATTTATGTCCAAGGGTTGTCGACTAGTTTGCCTGAGGATGTTCAAAGAGAGTTGGTTCATTCAATCAAAGGATTGGAAAATGCTCAAATGATGCGAACAGGTTATGCAATTGAGTATGACATGGTTATGCCTCATCAGTTGCGCGCTACATTAGAAACCAAAAAGATTTCAGGACTGTTTACAGCAGGACAAACAAACGGAACATCAGGCTACGAAGAGGCAGCAGGCCAAGGGATTATTGCTGGTATTAATGCGGCCCTCAAGGTACAGGATAAACCAGAATTGATTTTGAAACGAAGCGATGGCTATATTGGGGTCATGATTGATGACCTAGTGACTAAGGGAACTGTTGAGCCTTATCGTCTCTTGACCAGTCGGGCTGAATACCGCTTGATTTTGCGTCATGATAATGCCGATATGCGCTTGACAGAAATCGGTCGTCAGGTTGGACTGGTAGACGATGAACGATGGCATGTCTTCCAAATCCACAAAAATCAATTTGATAACGAAATGAAACGTTTAGAGTCTATCAAACTCAAGCCAGTCAAAGAAACCAATGAAAAAGTTGTTGCAATGGGCTTTAAACCTTTAACTGATGCACTGACTGCAAAGGAATTCATGCGTCGCCCTGATGTAACGTATGCTGATGTTGTTGCATTTATTGGCCCTGCGGCAGAGGACTTAGATGCAAAAACAATTGAGTTGATTGAAACGGAAGTCAAGTATGAGGGATACATTGCTAAGGCCATGGATCAAGTTGATAAGATGAAACGCATGGAAGAAAAACGAATTCCAGCAGATATAGACTGGGATGATATTGATTCGATTGCAACCGAGGCTCGTCAAAAATTTAAGCTGATTTCCCCAGAAACAATTGGACAGGCAAGTCGGATTTCAGGCGTCAATCCCGCAGATATTTCCATCCTAATGGTATATTTAGAAGGACGCAGTCGCTCTATTGCGAAAAATAAGAAGAAAGATAGCCTTTAGTGCTTATCTTTTTCTTTTAAGCAGGTGGTACCAAAACTAGAATTTTCTTGCATTTTATGGTAAAATGGCAGGCAGAGGTTAATGATGAAAAAGTTTCGTTTTTCGACAATTCATTTTGTCATGATAGGTGTGATATTATTTGGTTTGGTTGCACTTCTCCATCGAATGTTTCCAATGGGCATCGTTACGGTTTTTGCGCTCTTCTTAAGTCTCGTCTTACTCGTATCTTTATTTGTATACCAGAAGTATTCATATGAATTTAGTGAGTTGGAGCAGATTGAGTATTTAAATACTCAGGCAAATTCTGGATTAATGAAGCTGTTAGATAAAATGCCAATCGGTGTCATTAAAGTAAAAACTGACAGTAATCAGGTTGAATGGTTTAATCCATTTGCAGAATTAATATTTGCAAAAGAAAATGGGGAGTTTGATGAAAAAAAACTCCGAGAAATCATTGATGTGGGATTGGATGAAGAGCGGACCTATGCAAATTTTTCAGGCAAAAGGTACACTGTAAATGTTGACTTTGATCAAGGATTGTTCTATTTTTTTGATGCATCCACAGAATACATAGCAACAAATAGCTTAATTGGCAGCAGACCGGTTATTGGCATTATTTCTGTTGACAACTATGATGAGTTAGAAAATTCAGTGACCGACTTTCAGATTAGCCAAGTAAATTCATTCTTAGCTCAATTTGTTTCAGATTTTTGCCACGAGTACGGTATTTATTACCGCCGTGGAACGATGGATCGATTTTATTTCTTTACAGATTATGCAGTTCTAGAGAAATTGATTCAGAATAAATTCTCAGTTATTGATAAGTTCCGAAAAGAAGCAAAAAAATTGGAGTTGGGTTTGACTTTAAGTATGGGGATTGCTTTTGGTAATGAGAATCATCATCAAATAGGACAAGCAGCACTTCAAAATTTAAATATGGCTGAAGTTCGTGGTGGGGACCAAGTTGTTGTCAAGGAAAATGATGAAAGCAAGCAGCCACTGTTCTTCGGAGGCGGTTCAGCTTCGTCAGTCAAACGAACACGAACACGGACACGGGCCATGATGACGGCTGTATCCGACAAACTGAAATCAGTAGATGCCGTTTTTGTTGTAGGACATCGTAATTTAGACATGGATGCGCTCGGCTCAGCAGTAGGGATGCAATATTTTGCACAAAATATTATGAATAATGCCTATACCGTGTATAATCCAGATGAAATGGCACCGGATATTGAACGTGCTGTGAAGAAATTGTCGGAAGAAAATTGCTCTAATTTAATCACGATTGATGAAGCACTGAAATTAGTCACTTATGAGTCCTTACTCATTATGGTAGACCATTCTAAGATTGGATTGACCTTGTCACAAAAACTATTTGAGAAGTTTAATCAAGTGGTTGTTGTGGATCACCATCGTAGGGATACGGATTTTCCAGATAATGCGATTCTGACCTATATCGAAAGTGGAGCAAGCTCTGCAAGTGAGTTGGTAACGGAGCTCATTCAGTTCCAGAATGATAAACACCATAAGTTAAATAGACTTCAATCAAGCCTTTTGATGGCGGGGATTATGCTGGATACCAAGAATTTCACGTCACGCGTGACCAGTCGTACATTTGACGTAGCTAGTTATTTACGTACACGTGGCAGTGATAGTTTGGAAATTCAACAAATTTCTGCGACAGACTTTGAAGAATATCGTCAGATTAATGAGTTAATTTTACGAGGGCAAAAAGTTGAACCACATGTGGTCGTTGTTTGTGCTGATGAGACGAAAGACTATGACAATATAATCCCAAGTAAAGCAGCCGATACTATTTTAGATATGGCAGGGATTGAAGCAGTATTTGTACTCACAAAAAATATCAAAGGCTATGTGGCAATTTCTGCGAGAAGTCACAGCAAAGTCAATGTTCAACGGATTATGGAAGAAATGGGCGGAGGCGGTCACTTTAATTTAGCTGCTGCCCAAGTGTATGATCAAACGATAGAAGAGGTTTGTGAAACACTCACTACGATAATACGGGAAGAAATAAAAGACAGTTAAGGAGTTAGAAGATGAAAGTAATTTTTTTAGCAGATGTTAAAGGACAAGGAAAAAAGGGCGAAATCAAGGAAGTTCCAACCGGTTATGCTCAAAATTTCTTGATCAAAAAAAACTTGGCAAAAGAAGCTACAAATCAAGCAATTAGCGCACTTCGTGGCCAAGAAAAATCAAAAGAAAAAGCTCATGCGGAGATGATGGCAGAGGCTGAAAGTATTAAAGCTAAATTGGCTGAAGAAACGACCTTGGTGACCTTTGTTGAAAAAGTTGGTCCAGATGGGCGTACATTTGGTTCTATTACGAGCAAGAAAATTGCAGAAGAATTGGATAAACAATTTGGAATCAAGATTGACAAACGTCATATTCAATTAGATCACCCTATTCGTGCGATTGGTTTGATTGAAGTTCCTGTTAAAATTTATCAGGATGTAACAGGTCTTATTCAATTGAACATCAAAGAAGCCTAGGACACTACTTAGCCAGTGAGGAGGTGAGGTCTTGGCAGAGTTAGAAGAATTACGAGTACAACCTCAGGATATTTTAGCGGAGCAGTCCGTTTTAGGCGCGATTTTTCTTGATGAAGGAAAGCTTGTTTTTGTCCGTGAGTATATTGAGGCGGAAGACTTTTTCAAACATGCCCACAAGTTAATTTTTAAAGCGATGATTGCCCTTTCTGACAGGAATGAGGCAATTGATGCGACAACCATGCGCAACTATCTTGTCAACCATGGTGATTTGGAAAATATTGGTGGCTTGGCTTATTTGGCGGAAGTCATCAGTTCTGTACCGACCGCAGCCAATGCGGAATTCTATGCCAAGATTGTTGCGGAGAAATCGAATCTTCGTAAGTTGATTGCCCGTTTGACGGATGCAGTCAATCAAGCCTATGAAGGAGCTGATGGCTCAGATGACATTATTGCTAATGCTGAAAAAGCTTTAATTGATGTCAGTCAGGGAGCAAGTCGGAGTGGGTTTAAGAGAATTGACGACGTTCTAAATATCAACTTTGATAACTTAGAAACACGCGCCAAACAGACATCCGATATTACAGGTATCGCGACTGGCTATCCTGCTCTTGATGCTATGACAACGGGCTTGCATGAGGAAGAGTTGATTATTCTTGCGGCTCGTCCTGCGGTTGGTAAAACGGCATTTGCTCTCAATATTGCACAAAATATCGGTACAAAACTGGGTTTGACAGTTGCTATCTTCTCTCTGGAGATGGGTGCAGAAAGCTTGGTTGACCGTATGCTCGCTTCTGAGGGAGTTATCAACTCGAGGGCTATTCGTACGGGTCACCTAACGCAGGAGGAATGGAACAAGTACATGGTGGCTCAAGCTAATTTGGCTCGAGCAAGTATCTACATTGATGATACTCCAGGTATCAAGATTACCGAAATTCGTTCGCGTTCTCGTAAATTGGCGCAGGAGACTGGGAATTTGGGTTTGATTTTGATTGACTATCTCCAATTGATTACTGGAACCGGTCGAGAAAACCGTCAACAAGAAGTTTCAGAGATTTCTCGACAATTGAAAATTCTAGCCAAGGAATTAAAAGTTCCAGTTATTGCTCTAAGCCAATTGTCTCGTGGTGTGGAGCAACGTCAAGATAAACGTCCTGTATTGTCTGATATCCGTGAGTCAGGGTCTATTGAGCAGGATGCGGATATCGTTGCCTTCTTGTATCGTGATGATTATTATGAACGCGGAGAGCAAGAAGATGGTGGCATTCCAAACAATACGGTTGAAGTTATCATAGAAAAAAACCGTTCCGGTGCGCGTGGTACTGTGGAACTAATGTTCCAAAAAGAATATAATAAATTTGCAAGTATTTCCAAGAGAGAGGATGGATAGAGAATGAGTGATGCATTTACAGATGTTGCCAAGATGAAGCAAATCAAGCAAGATATCAAAGAGCATGAGGGTCAAGTTGTTGAATTAACCCTTGAAAATGGTCGGAAGCGAGAAAAGAATAAACAAGGACGTATTATAGAGGTTTATCAGTCTCTCTTTATCGTTGAATTTCAAGATCCCAACAATACCTTCGTAGAATCTTATACTTACTCAGACATTTTGACAGAAAAAATATTGATTCATTATTTGGATTAATCGCTATATAAGGCTTTACAGAGCCTTTTTTTTGTGCTATACTAATCTTTGTGCGAAATAACAGCAGGGCAAAATGAAGCTCGTCAACAGAAGGTCAGCAAGAAGAGTAATCGTTGCTGTTTCGATGAAGGCCTCCTGCACGAATCAGGTTTGCTTAAAACGTTATTTCCTACAATAATAATTATTTTAGGAGGACATAACAAATGTCACGTTATACAGGACCATCTTGGAAACAAGCTCGTCGTCTTGGCTTGTCATTGACAGGTACAGGTAAAGAATTGGCACGTCGTAACTACGTACCAGGTCAGCACGGACCAAACAACCGTTCTAAATTGTCAGAATACGGTTTGCAATTGGCTGAAAAACAAAAATTGCGTTTCTCTTACGGTTTAGGTGAAAAACAATTCCGTAACTTGTTCGTACAAGCTACTAAAATCAAACAAGGTACAGTTGGTTTCAACTTCATGCTCCTTTTGGAACGTCGTTTGGACAACGTTGTTTACCGTCTTGGTTTGGCAACTACTCGTCGTCAAGCTCGTCAATTTGTAAACCATGGTCATATCCTTGTTGATGGTAAACGTGTTGATATCCCATCATTCCGCGTTGAAGTTGGTCAAGTAATCTCAGTTCGTGAAAAATCATTGAACGTTCCAGCTATCCGCGAAGCAGTTGAAGCAACTCTTGGTCGTCCAGCTTTCGTATCATTCGATGCTGACAAACTTGAAGGTTCATTAACTCGCTTGCCAGAACGCGATGAAATCAACCCAGAAATCAACGAAGCCCTTGTCGTAGAATTCTACAACAAAATTCTTTAATTTTAAGAAATATCTTACAGAAAGCCTACAACAGTGGGCTTTTTGCTTTGTCTTAAAATGTTGATTTCTGGGTTTGCTTACCTTTTTATTCCCCCTTGAGAGGGGGAGGGGGGAGTGCTGTTTCGTAAAACGAGACGGCGTTTTCCCTTCTCCAATAGAGTGATTGTTCGTATTAAATGTCCTGGCAAGATTGATGTAGCCAAGTCTATATTATAGGTCTTTGGTATCCAGGTCCACATAATGTCCAAATGCTGAGAGTTTATTCACTCACTCGGATGAATGCATGGGTTTTACCTATCCGCCTCACTTTTTTGTCAATGGCACCAGTTAGAGAGCGAATGTAGTCAGCCTCAGATACATCTTTGTATTGATGAATCAGACCAGACACATATTCTACTTCCATTATTTCATTTTCCCACCCAATAGACTTGACCATCCTGGCTTTTACATTTCTACGCAGCACTTTATTTCCTCTCTTAATCGAAAATGCTCCATACAATCTATACGAATACGTTGGAGAACTTCCCCACAGTATAGGCTGAAGGAATGGAGTCAATTCCTACTCAATAAGTAGTTGTTGGTAGCTATAAAGCTATTATATCATAGCGAAAAGCAGGGAGCGTTTCAAAAGCAACGAATATGTTAGAAAAGTGTGTGTTGAATAAAAGAGTTAATACTCAATGAAAACCAAAATCCGACTTGCTCCAAAGGTTCGGGGAACCTTTGGAGGTTGGAAATAAGGCGAACAAAGTTCGCTACAAAAAGATTCGGGGAACCTTTGAAGGTTGGAAATAGGCGAACGTAGTTCGTTTCGCTCAGATGCAGATAGAACTCTGTTCCTTTTATCTTTCAAGGGAACAGGCTGAGGCCGGGCAGAAAGTCAAGCCTCGCTTCTCGAGTTCGTGTCAACATCTCAGCGCAGTGGTTGATTGGCTTTAACAATCTGGGAGACTGTTAAAGGTAAGAGATAAGATTTGCACAGCAAATCTCAGCAGTTCGTGTTTCACACTCCAAATCTGACCACTACGGCTGATGCGAACGAGTTCGCTTCATTTCCAACCTCCAACAGTCACCACTCTGACTGCTGGAGCTATGCGGGGGTGGGAGTTTAAAAGGTCTAGGAGACCTTTTAAAGTTGGAGATATAAGCTGACGGCAGTCAGCTCACATAAATTGAAGTCTGGGATAGACTGTTTCAGCTCAACAACTTAAAACAAAAAATTGTTGACGAACTCTTTTTAGACTGGTCGAGTCTTTCCCGCTCCCACTCATCAAATCAAGTCAACAACATTTGATATTGATTTTCGCAGAGTATAAATTGATGATTTTAGGGAAAACTGCCGATTCTCTAGCTCATTGGATGAGATATTTTTTGCATTACCTTACTACGAGTCTACGATAGAGAATTTTTACTTAATTTTGATATAATTAACTTATTAGTAGGGTTTTCAAATTGTATTTCCTATTACCACCGTGTGGCAAAAAAATAGAATGTACAATCAATTGATTAGGAGATTTATCGTGCGTAAATATATTGTTTTGCTTTTACTTAGTATTGTTGGAATTGGGGCATCCGTATTTCTTGTCCGACAATCCTCTAGTTCAACAGAATCGGAATACCGTCAGGCAGTGAAAGCGTATCAGACTATTTCCATTAGTGAACTGGAAGAAAAATTAGATCGGCAAGATGATTTTATCCTGTATATTGGGAGGGAAACGTGCCCTTATTGTAGAGCATTTGTGCCTAAACTAACCCAAGCTGTTGAAGAGACAGGGAAGACAGTTTTCTACCTTGATAGTGAGAATGATCCAGATGGGAAGATTGATTTATTTCGTCAGGTAAGCGGTTTGAAGACGGTACCTAGTCTGACATATTTTAAATCAGGAAAATTGAATGGCTTGTTAAGAAAAGGAAGTCAGGCTTCCCAAGATGAGATAAAGCAATTCCTGCAGTTGCTAACTGAATAAATTAAATAAATTGCACAATTTTTTGAGTAAGTTGTGCAATTTTTTCATACATTTTTTTGTTGACAACCAGAAACATTGTGAAAATTATTTCAAATAAGATTGAAAAATATTTCACAATCTAGTGTATATAATAGTTGTAACAGATAAAATTGGAGGTTTATCATGAAAAAGAAAACGTTGTTAGGCTTGTTTATGAGTCTACTTGCTGTAGTATTTTTGGTTGCATGTGGAGGTAAAACTGAAAAGACTACCACATCATCATCGTCTACAAGCTCTTCTTCATCAGAAGAAGCTGTATCAGGTGCATCTGTGAAAGAATACACTGATCCATCTGAGTTGAAAGATAGCTATGATGTTATCGTCGTTGGTTCTGGTGGTGCAGGGATGTCTGCTGCTATCTCACTCAGCTAAAGATGCTGGCGCTAGTGTTGTTTTATTGGAAAAAATGCCTGTAATTGGTGGGAATACAGCTAAATCATCAGCTGGTATGAACGCTTCACAAACTAAATTCCAAGAAGCGGAAGGTATTGCTGATACCAATGATAAATTCTATGAAGAAACCCTTAAAGGTGGTAAGGGTACAAACGATCCTGAATTACTACGTTACCTTGTAGATCATTCTGCTAGTGCAATTGACTGGTTGGACGGAATGGGGATTACCCTTAGCAACCTTACTACAACTGGTGGTATGAGTGAGAAACGTACCCACCGTCCAGCAGATGGTTCAGCTGTTGGTGGCTACTTAGTAAATGGTCTTTACCATAATCTTGTTGAACGTGAAGTACCAATTTTTGTAAATGCAGATGTGACAAAACTGCAAGACAAAGATGGTGCCGTAACAGGTGTTGAGGTAGAAATTGCTGGAGAAACGAAGAAAATTTCAGCAAAAGCAGTTGTGTTGGCTACGGGTGGTTTTGGGGCAGACTTAGAAATGGTTGCAAAATTCAATTCTGCCCTTGAAGGCTATGTAACAACTAACCAACCTGGTTCAACAGGTGACGGTATTGCGCTTGCTGAATCAGAAGGTGCAGCAACTGTTGATATGGATCAAATCCAAATTCACCCAACCGTAGAGCAAGAAACCTCTTACTTGATTACAGAAGCAGTTCGTGGTGAAGGTGCTATTCTTGTCAATTCTAAAGGGGAGCGCTTTGTTAATGAGTTGGAAACTCGTGATAAAGTTTCAGCAGCGATTAATGCTTTAGATCCTAACTACGCTTACGTTATTTTTGATGATGCTTTGAAAGATCGTGTGAAGGCAATTGCTCAATACGAAGAAAAAGGACTTGTAAAAACGGGTACTACTCTTACAGATTTGGCTAAAGAAATTGGTGTACCTGGGGATACACTTCAAACAACACTTGATACTTGGAACAAGGCTGTAGCGGATAAAAATGATGTGGCATTTGGTCGTACATCTGGTATGGATCATGCTTTGGATACAGGTTCTTATCATGCGATTAAGGTTGCTCCAGGTATCCACCATACGATGGGTGGTGTGAAAATCAATACCAATACTCAAGTATTGAAGACAGATGGTTCAGTAATCTCTGGTCTTTATGCTGCTGGTGAAGTAACTGGTGGTGTTCATGGTCAAAACCGTATTGGTGGTAATGCTGTAGCAGATATCATAGTATTTGGTCGTCAGGCTGGTGAGCAAGCAGCAGGATTTGCAAAAAAATAATAAATGACTAAAGGAGTTAGACAGATTAATTGTCAAACTCCTTTTTCTTGTCGCTCTTTCTTTAAGATGGTATACTTTTAGGGTATGAAGAAGAAAATGATATTACTGGCAGGTAGCTTAATTTGTTTGATGGTAGTCTGGTCAGTTATGACAGGTCAGCGTCAGCAATCCTATGCCGAGGCTGAATTAACAGACCATGATAAAATTTGGATCATCACTGATTTACATTATTTATCACAAGATTTATTTGATGATGGAGAGGCTTTTTCCTATATAGAAAAAACTGCTGCTGGTAAGGATTTGAGCTATGGAAAAGAGCGGATGGAGGCTCTGGTTGAACAAGTAGAGCGTGAGCATCCTTCTTTGCTACTAGTTAGTGGTGATTTGTCTCTCAACAGTGAAAAACAGAGTATGGTTGAGTTGGCCCAATATTTTACACAGATTGAAGAAAAAGGAACGGAGGTTTTGGTCATTCCTGGCAACCATGATATTGCCAGTGGATGGGCTAGAGACTTTAAAGGAAATCAGCAGGAAGTGACGGATCAAGTTACCGCTCAGCAATTTGAAAATATCTTTGCTGATAACGGCTACCTACAAGCCAGCAGTCGTGGCCAAGCCATTTTCCAATGTATGGTTTCTGATGATAGATAGCAACATCTACGCTAGTGGGCAAGGAGATGGCGCACCGACTACTAATGGACGTATCAAAAAAGAGACCTTGGATTGGATAGAAGTACAGCTTCAAGAAGCCAAGGAAGCTGGAGTGAGCCTGATACCTGTTGTCCATCACAATGTCTTGCAACAGCATGCTATGCTCTCAAAAGGATATACCTTGGATAATGCTGTCGATTTGAAGGCTTTGTTCAATCAATATGGCATTCAATTTGGTTTTTCGGGACACACGCATTCTCAGAATATTGTTGAAGAAGACTTGGGGCAAGTCAGCTATACTGAAGTGGTCAATGGTGCATTTTCTATTTACCCAGCTGTTATCGGCCAATTGAGCCTTGATGATACAAGCATTCACTATCAAAAAACTCAACTTGATATGACTTCGTGGGCAGAAAAGCACCAGCCTAGTGATCCAAATTTGCAGGATCAGGTAAGCTACTTACAAACCGTCTTTGACAGTACCAGTGATATTATGGTGCACAATGCTTTGAACGATGAACGTTGGTATGATGGCGAGACAGCGGATGCTATTTCACAATTTATCATGCCAGCCAATCGTGCTTATTTTTCAGGAGAAAAATTGGATCAGACTTGGCTTGATGAGACAGTATTTCCAAGCCAAGCCTATCAGACCTTGCAAGCAGTGTCACCGAGAAGTTTCTTAGCTGACTATCTTGATGTGATTATAAAACGGAGTCAAAATCGAGATGTAGAGCAAGTGACGGTTTCTAAATGACGAATATAAAGAAAAACCCCGCCTTTAAACGGGATTTTTCTATGCTTGTAAGGGGAGAATGATTTTTAGTTGCACCCAATTATCTTCCTTGCTAAGTGTGAGACTGCCACCGTATTTATTGGCAACATACTCCATACTCTTAAGACCGAATCCGTGATAGTCCTTATTTGTTTTTGAAGTTTCAGGGAGCTGTCCTGTGGATAAATCTAGTGAAGAAGTATCGTAGTTGTCTAATCGAATGATGAGAAATTGCTGATGGCTAGTAACCTTTAAAGTAATCAAGCGTTGTTCGGTGTTATCTATTTTTTTCACAGCCTCGATGTCATTGTCAATGGCATTTCCAAACAGAGCTGAAATATCCATTACATCCATAAAATGGAGGGCCTCTCCCTGAACAATACAGGTAAAGTTAATACCATTTTGCAAACAGTAATAATTTTTTTGGCTCAAAATGGTGTCAAGAACAGGATTTCCTGTTTCAATCTTTGCATCAAGTGTCTGGATCACCTCGCTGATTTCCTCTAGGTATTGTTCCTTTTTGGTTTTATCAGGTTCTTGTTGGATGATGGCCAGTTGATGCTTCAAATCATGGACCTTACGGTCAAGAATCTCACTGTTTTCACAATAAGCTTGGTATTGCTTGTATTGAAGTTGAAACATATTATTGATAGAAGTCAACTCCTGCCGTAAATAGCGATCGTATTGTTGAGATTCTTGGGTGAATAGGAGCAGAAGACCAGAGAGGTTGACGGTTGTCCGGAGGATGAAAATGCTGCTGGTCGAGTCTTGAAATTGGCGCGTGCCTGAGAGGATGAAACCAATATTACTAAGAACAAAGATAGATAAGGTTGTAAAGACAGCTACCGTCACATCTCGCTGCTCAATGAATTCATCCAATTCTTCTAATTGACCCTTTTTATCTTGTAGATAGATGAGCCAGTAAGAAAGTAGAGAAGTTATCAACAGAAATAACCCCTGTGTCCACAAGTTATCCACAGGTTGTTGATAAATCGTCAAACAGTAGAGATGCCAAGTAATGGAAGCTACTAATTCGGCAATAATAAAGGCTTTTGCTGTCAAATAGAGACTAGCCCTCTTGTGGATAACTCCAAGCAATCGAATGGAAACAAACATCCAAGCGATATTGATGCCCATTCCCACAGTCAAAAAAAAAAACAAAGGGAATTTGCCAGCCACAAGTTGAAGTAAGATTTGTATGAGGAAAATCAGGAGGATACGGAACTGTTTGCGTGACCATTTTTCAGACAAAACAAGTGAGGAACAGACCAGTAGGCAGGCCAAGCTTTCTGTTAGAGCAGTATAGAAACGTGGAATATCAGGGAAGTTAATCATAGTAGGCTATCTCCATAGTAACAAATCGTGTCAAATGGAGAGAAAGATGACCTTACTAAGTATTGCCATTCCGAGTTATAATTCGGAGACTTACCTTCATTACTGTGTTCATTCCCTTGTAATGGGTGGTGACAAGGTTGAAATTCTGATTATTAACGATGGGTCGACTAACGATGGGTCGACCCATCGGACTCAGGAAATCGCAGAGGGACTAGAGAATCAATTTTCAAACGTACGTGCCATCTATCAGGACAATAAGGGCCATGGCGGAGCTGTAAATACAGGGATACGTGAGGCCAAGGGTAAGTACTTTAAAGTGGTGGATTCAGATGACTGGGTTGATACCAGGGCCTATTTGAAGATCCTAGAGAGTTAGCAGGCTTTGGGAGATGAAAATACGCCAGTTGATGCCTTTATCTCCAACTTTGTTTAGGAAAAAGAGGGACAATCTCGTAAAATATCCATGTTTTATCAATTCACTCTGCCTGAGAACCGTATATTCGGCTGGGAAGATGTTGGTGCCTTTCCAAAGGAACAGTGTACATGATGATGAATTCCTTGATTTACAGGACTGCAGACAAGGCTGCACCACCACGAGTATCACCATCGTGTACATGATGATGAATTCCTTGATTTACAGGACTGAGTTGTTAAGAGAGGTCGGTCTCGTTCTACCTGAGCATACTTTCTATGTGGATAATATTTTCGTATTTACCCCTTTGCAGGCTGTGAAAACCATGTACTATCTACCAGTAGATTTTTATCGTTACTTTATTGGGCGAAATGACCAGTCTGTCAATGAGTCCGTCATGATTAAACGAATTGACCAGCAGTTAAAAGTCAATCGGATTTTAGCGGATGATTTAGATTTAGAGGCAATTGATAATCCTGATTTACGAAGTTATTTGCTCAATCACGTGGAAATTACTACCATTATCTCCTGTGCACTTCTCAATCGTGCGGGAACAGCTGAGCATATGATGAAAAAGCAAGAATTATGGCACTATATTCGGGATAACAATCCATCTCTATTTAAGATCGTTCGAAAAGGATTACTCGGTCAATTAACTAACCTTTACGGTTACCCAGGACGAAAAATTTCCAATGCTGTCTACAAAATCGCTAAAAGAATTTACGGTTTCAACTAAATGACAATAAAACTCAGTTATGGCTGAGTTTTTCTGTTATAATGAACAGAAGAAAAACGTTTACAAGGAGTATTACCTATGCAAGAATTAGGACAAACAGGCTTACAGGTTTCCCGTATTGCTTTAGGCTGTATGCGAATGGCCAGTTTAAATGAAAGGGAAACGGCAAATGTTATAGAAACTGTGGTGCAACACGGCATCAATTTTTTCGATCATGCAGATATTTATGGTGGTGGTGAGTCAGAAATACGTTTTGCTCAGGGAGCAAAATTGGCAGGATTGAAACGTGAGGACATGCTCCTCCAATCAAAATGTGGTATTCGTAAAGGCTATTTTGATTTCTCAAAAGAGTATATTTTGGAATCTGTAGATGGGATTTTGAAGCGCTTGGATACGGAATATTTAGATGTTCTCGCTTTACATCGTCCGGATGCTCTAATGGAAGCAGAGGAAGTAGCTGAAGCCTTTTATCTCTTGAAAAAAGCGGGGAAGGTTCGTCATTTTGGCGTTAGCAACCAAAACATTTACCAAATCGAGTTACTGCAATCCTATCTCGATCAACCGCTAGCAGTCAATCAATTGCAGCTCTCTCCTGCTCACACGCCTTTGATTGATGCTGGATTACATGTCAATATGAAAGATGATGCTGCGACTATGCGTGATGGTGGGCTGATTGACTATTGCCAACTTAAAAAAATCACTATCCAAGCCTGGTCTCCTTTCTTGATTGATTTGCAACGAGGTATTTTTGCCAACCATCCAGATTATGTTCTTTTAAACCAGACCATTGGGGAAATAGCAGAGCGATACAATGTTTCACATGAAACAATTGTCGTAGCTTGGATTTTGCGTCATCCAGCAAAGATTCAAACCATTGTTGGATCCATGAATCCGGAGCGCTTAAAAAAGATTGCGCAAGCAAGTGAGATTACATTAACTAAACCAGAATGGTACGACATTTATAGAAGTGCGGGCAATATTTTGCCGTAGGAGGCAACTATGCAGTTGGAAATAAAAGCATTTGACCAACTAAGTTTACAGGAGCTTTACACTATATTGACGATAAGAACCAATGTCTTTGTTGTTGAACAAGCCTGTCCCTATCCTGAATTAGATGGAAAAGATCCAAATTGTCTTCATCTCTTAGGAACCATCAATGGGGAGTTAGTTGCATATCTGCGTATTTTACCAGCTGGCCTAAGATATGATGAAGTTTCCATTGGACGTGTGGTCGTCAAGCCTAGTCATCGTGGCAAAGGTTTAGGTCGTCTAATGATGGAGCAGGCAATTCACTGTATTACAAACGAATGGAAAGAAAGTCAGATTAAAATCGGTGCCCAAGCCTACCTAGAAAAATTCTATCAATCCCTTGGCTTTGAACCAGTTTCAGAAGTCTATCTAGAGGACGATATTCCGCATCTAGATATGTTGTATAGTAAACCAGTCGTTTAGGGCTGGTTTTTTTAGCCTGTATTCACGAGTAAAATTATATAAGAGATAGTTTTTGAAGGAATACTGACTAGATTTTGAAAAAAATAAGGCTGAGTAGCTGAATAAAAAGTCTAAGATAGGAGTGTTAGACGGTGAATACAGGTTCTTAGATTTTTCTCGGCAATTTCCCCCAAAAATCAGCCATTTTATGGTAGAATGAATAGGTATAAAATCAGTAAAAGAGGAAGAAAATGAAACGTTCTATGTACGCTGGACGTGTTCGTAAGGAACATGTCGGACAGGAAATTACTTTGAAGGGTTGGGTTAGCCGCCGTCGTGACTTGGGTGGCCTGATTTTCATTGACTTGCGTGATCGGGAAGGCATTATGCAATTAGTGATTAACCCTGAGTCAGTTGAAGCTGATGTGATGGCGAAAGCTGAGAGTCTTCGTTCTGAATTCGTTATCGAAGTATCGGGAACGGTTGTGGAACGTGAACAAGCCAATGACAACATCCCAACAGGAGCTGTTGAATTGCAAGTAACAAGCTTGACTGTGTTGAACATGGCTAAGACAACACCATTTGAAATCAAGGACGGCATTGAAGCCAGCGATGATACCCGTCTTCGTTACCGTTATTTGGATCTTCGTCGTCCAGAAATGCTCAGTAACTTTAAATTGCGTGCTGCAGTAACTCACAGTATTCGCAACTACTTGGACGACTTGGAATTTATTGATGTGGAAACGCCAATGTTGACAAAGTCAACACCAGAAGGTGCACGTGATTACTTGGTACCATCTCGTGTATCCAAAGGGCATTTCTATGCCCTTCCACAAAGTCCACAGATTACTAAGCAGCTTTTGATGAATGCTGGTTTTGACCGTTACTACCAAATCGTTAAGTGTTTCCGTGATGAGGATTTGCGTGGAGATCGTCAACCTGAGTTTACACAGGTTGACTTAGAAACCTCATTCTTGAATGAAGTTGAAATCCAAGACATTGTAGAAGGATTGATTGCTAAGGTCTTGAAAGATACCAAAGGAATCGAGTTGTCCTTGCCGTTCCCTCGTATGGCATATGAACATGCTATGAACTTTTACGGTTCAGATAAACCAGATACTCGTTTTGAAATGCTTTTACAAGACTTGACAGCTACTGTCAAGGAAGTTGACTTCAAGGTCTTCTCAGAAGCGCCTGTTGTTAAGGCCATTGTGGTCAAGGGTGCGGCGGATAGCTACTCTCGTAAAGATATTGATAAATTAACAGATTTCGCGAAGCAATTTGGTGCTAAGGGCCTTGCCTGGGTGAAAGTTGATAAGGGAGAATTAGCTGGCCCGGTTGCAAAGTTCTTGACAGGCATTACAGAAAACTTGACAGCTAGTTTACAACTTGAAGACAAAGACTTGGTTCTTTTTGTAGCTGATGAATTGGAAGTAGCTAATAATACCCTGGGGGCTTTGCGAAATCGCTTGGCTAAGGAACAAGGCTTGATTGATGAAAGCAAGTTCAACTTCCTCTGGATTGTAGACTGGCCAATGTTTGAGTGGTCTGAAGAAGAAGGGCGTTATATGAGTGCGCACCACCCATTCACCTTGCCGACAGAAGAAACAGCTCATCATTTGGATGGTGAATTGGCGCAGGTGCGTGCAGTTGCCTATGATATTGTTTTGAACGGTTATGAATTGGGTGGCGGTAGCCTTCGTATCAACCAAAAAGAAATGCAAGAACGGATGTTCAAGGCTCTTGGTTTCTCAGCTGAAGATGCGCATGAGCAGTTTGGTTTCTTGCTAGAAGCTATGGATTATGGATTCCCACCGCACGGAGGCTTGGCTATTGGTTTAGACCGTTTTGTGATGTTATTGGCTGGTGAGGATAATATTCGTGAAGTCATCGCCTTTCCGAAGAATAACAAGGCCTCTGATCCAATGACCCAGGCACCAAGTACGGTTGCCTCAGCACAATTAGAGGAATTGGCTTTAGATATTAAACTTGAAAATGAATAAATTTTTCAGAAAACAGCGTGTACTCTTGTTAAGAAAGGCCAGAAAAAATAAATTTTGGTCGGTAATTTCGGGGATTTCTCGGCAAAAATACGCAGAACGGATATCGGGCTCCATTATTTATGGACTCCTATCTAGTATCGCGGTGAATTTTTTCTTTAGACCTGGGAATGTCTATTCGTCTGGAGTCACCGGACTAGCACAAATTGTTTCTGCATTATCAGCCTCTTATGCAGGATGGAATATTCCTATTTCTGTAGTCTATTACGCTCTTAACATTCCCTTGTTGATTTTGGCTTGGTATAAAATTGGCTACAAATTTACCATCTTTACTTTTATTACGGTATCGTTTAGTTCTTTCTTTATCCAATTTATTCCACCAGTTACTCTGACGACAGATCCTTTAGTCAATGCTATTTTTGGTGGTCTCATGCTGGGAACTGGGATTGGATTTGCGCTTAGGAACAATGTATCCAGTGGTGGTACAGATATTGTTTCCATTATTATTCGCAAGAAGACGGGACGACAAGTTGGTTCCATTTCCTTGATTGTCAATATTATGATTATGTTGATAGCAGGAATGACCTTTGGTTGGCAATACGCGTTGTATTCAATGGTTGCACTGTTTATCACCAGTCGAATGACAGATGCGATTTTTGTGAAACAAAAACGGATGCAGGCCATGATTATTACCAGTCATCCTGATCGCGTGATTAAGATGATACAAAAGAAGCTTCATCGAGGGGTAACCATTATCAATGGTGCCGAAGGTGCGTATAATCATGAGCAAAAGACAGTGCTGATTGCGATTATTACACGTGCAGAATTTAATGAATTTAAACATATTATGAAAAAAGCTGATAAATCTGCCTTCATTTCAGTAGCAGACAATGTAAATATCATCGGTCGCTTCGTGGAAAGCGACTAATTGACAAACACAATATATAGGAGTAAAATATTATTTATATCCTATATGTTGTGTTTTTTTAGTGAAAAGAGGAAATGTATGAAGAAAAAAATTTATTTAGTTTACATTAGCTTAAGTGGCAATACAGAAAGTTTTGTGAAACGCCTAAAGTCTTTTTTCCAATTTCAGACAGACTGGGAGATTGAATTGGTCCATGTCAAAGATTTGGTCAAACAAGATATTCCCTTCTATCCGCTAGATGCACCCTTTGTCGCCTTTTTACCGACCTACTTAGAAGGTGGAAATGGAGTAGACAACGGAGATGTGGAAATTCTGACCAATCCTCTCGGAGATTTTATCGCTTTGGGGACCAATGCAGAGCTCTGTTTGGGTGTCGTTGGCTCAGGCAACCGAAATTTTAACAACCAATATTGTCTGACTGCCAAGCAGTATTCTGAGCGATTTAATTTTCCTGTCATAGATACCTTTGAACTCCGTGGAATGCAAAATGATATAGAGCGAATCGGTCGAAAAATCATTGAATTGATGAAATGAAAACAGTCACAGATTACGGGACTGATTTTTTTGTCAAAAAAAAACTCACCAGCGCGACCAGTGAGTTTTAAGGAGATTATGAAAAATATTTGGGATTGACTATAGTATACCCTAGGTGATGAGTTCTTTCATCAGTCTAAAGCCCTATTTATCTTCCAAAATACAAATACTTTATCCTGCGATGGTGATTTTTTGTTGATCATGTTCTTCAACTGGAGAATAGTTGTAGAGAACAGTCTTGTCTTGATCACGTTCAAAAGTAAAGTCACTATCCGCAAAATTAATGATAAACTGAATAGTTTTTTCTTCGCTAATGACCTGGTATCGGAGGACAAACTCAGTTAACCAGTAGAAATCACATGTTTGTTGAATACTTTCGTAATTGTCTTGGCTAAGAATTGGATTGTTTTTACGGAAAGCAATTAATTCCTGAATGAATTCAATATGTTCCTTGTAATGAATAGCTCTTGTCCAATCTAAGCGGTTAATTGTATCAGAGACATTGTATGTATTTTCAATCTCATCTTTTGTACGGAAAAATTCTTGTCCGCTATGAATAAAGGCCATACCCTGAGAAATCAAAATCAGTTGAAGTCCAAAGCTAGCAGCACGTTTTTGTTGGTGAGGTGTCCAGTTTGGATTTTCAATATGGAAATAGTCAAATGCAGTAGCATTATCGTGGCATTCAATATAGTTGAGAGATTGTTGCGGTGTTAAGAAATGAGTGAGACGGCTACCTGTTAAAAGATGCTGAACCTTTTCATGTAATTGTTTCTCAATCAAACGGTTCGGATTAAGTAAGAGCTTCTTGAAAGTATCACGATAGTCGTCATTGAAGAAACTGATATTTGGTAATTGTGCCGCATTGTATTGGTGAGCAAGTTTGTCATATTCTAGACCAGTAGCCATCTTCCAACCTTCACCATAGAGATAGACATTCGGATGCAGAGCAACTAATTCAGCTTGAATCTGGTTGATTGTTTCAATATCTAAAATACCCATTAAATCGAAACGGAAACCATCAAAGCCATAGATTTCTAGCCACTGACGAACTGACTGTTTGATGTAGTTTCGGACCATGCTTCGTTCGCTGGCAACATCATTGCCACAGAATGTTCCGTCTGTACGCATACCATGCTCATCATAACGATAGAAATAACCAGGAACGATGAGTTCGAAGGCATACTTTTCCGCGTTATAGACGTGGTTGTATACAACATCCATGATAACGGAAATGTCTGCATCATGATAGGCTTGGATAGCTTCCTGTAATTCTAAAATGCGAGCATAAGGATCGTTCGGTTGACTAGAATAGGAACCTTCAGGCAGATTGTATTGTATAGGGTCGTAGCCCCAGTTGTAAACAGCTTGTGGTTTGTTTTCATCTACACTACCAAAATCAAAGACAGGCATTAATTGGATATGGGTAACACCTAAATCCTTGACATAGTCCATTCCCAGCTTCATTCCATCCATGAAAGGAGATTCTGTTAGGCCGATGTATTGACTGCGATGGTTAAAACCAGCCTCTTTTTGCCATGAGAAGTCACGGACGCTCATTTCGTAGATAACTGCTTGAGAAATTGGAAGCTGAGTATTTGCACGTCGAATGCGATGAAGTTTATCAGGATTAATCACGTAGCTATTGCCGGAATTTGCCTGAGAAGAAAGGGCATATGGATCATGAACGGAGATCCATTCTCCATTTACCTTATGGAGATAGTGGTAACTTTTAGTTTCCAAATCTCCCTCTACTGTGACTTCCCAAACACCTTTTGATCCCCTAGTCATCGCATACGGATTACCCTCAAGAACGAGAAATACCTGTTTAGAAATAGGAGCCCACAGCCTGAATGTAGTCGCTTCTAAATGATAGTTTGCACCCAAATCGTTTCCGTTATAGGTGTAATTTTGTTCAAAAATAGCAGAGCGGACAATATGACCGTAACCCAATTCAATTTTATTGCGGTCTTGATCATAGACGGTATAGTCTTTATCCAATGTTAAAGCGTGCAAGCTAGTTAAATAGTAGATGATTTGATTATCTACTTCTAAACAAGAGTGTATAAAGAGTTGAGATGTAGCATCATTTGATTCAAGTGAGAAACTCATATGTTCAGAGTCAAATCGTTTCTCCATGACCAAGCGAATGGTAGCTTCATCATCAAGAAATGCTTGGAATTGTCGTAAAGCCATGAGCCAAAAGGCTCCTTTCTATGTTAAAGTTCAATAATTTTATGTGGAATGACACGACGGTAGCAAACTTGCTTACCTTGTTTGTTGTCACTGATGATTTGATGCAGCGTATTGAAAGCAACACGTCCCAACTTAATCGCGTGGACATCTACGTAGGCATCAATATCTAGTTTTGGTTTGACAGAGTCAAAGGAAATGATTTGCAACTTAATATTTTCCTCGTTGAGGTATTTAACAACCCCTTCAGCCACGGAAGTATCGGTTGTGACGATTGCTTCCAAGTCTTGTTTGAGAAATTTTTTTGAGATTTTATAAGAACTATCTTCAAGCAAGAAACCAGACACGAATCTTACTTTGTTTTCATCCAGTGGAATATTGTGTGATTTCAATGCATTTTTGTAACCTAAGTACCGGTCCTGTGATACGACCAGCTCCTTGTTACCAGCAACAAACGCGATATTCTTGTAACCTTTATTGATAAAGTAGTTTGTTGCCTCAAAACCAGCCTGAATATTATCATTATCGACGAGAGAGATAAAAGGAGAGTCAGCTTTACCCAAAATTAAGAAGGGGAAATTATGCTGGATGGCAAGTTGCACTAAAGGATCATCAGGTTTAGAATACAAGAAAATTAATCCATCAACACGTTGCCCGTAGACCATCTGCGAAATAGCTTCTAAACGTTGCGCCTCATTCTTCCCAGTAGAAATCTGGATGGCGTAGTTGTGATCAGCAGCTACTTGAGAAATCCCCCGCAATACAGTTGGGAAAAAGGGGTTTTGATAGAAAACATCTGAATCATCAGGTAAAATTAGACCAATTACCTGGGTGTAGCTACTTACTAAACTACGTGCATTTAAGTTTGGATGATAGTTGAGCTCAGTCATCGCTTTGCGGACGAGGTCTTTTGTTTTTTGGCTAATAGCAGAGCTATTTTGAATAACACGCGTCACAGTAGAGGGAGACACCCCTGCTAATTTTGCGACGTCTTTGATTGTTGCACGCATAATAATCTCCTAGTTCTCATCTCTGAATTTTGTTTTGAAAAATACCCATAATAAGCATAGTACAAAAAGGATATTTTGTAGAGTCAAAATAGTAGTAATTGGCTGGCCAAACAAACCAATTAGGCAGGCAATAATCGTCGGAAAACCTAAACAATTTAGAGAAAAATTGTAACATTCAGCGAAGCTTCTAAAATGGAAAAGGCGTGATTTTTTTGTTAAGTAAAGGAAGAAACTGGCACCTAATAGGATAAATAGTAGGTTGAATGCCAGAATAAATGAAGATACCAATGTCACACCGAGCCCAACAACTGCTTTATTGGCTTGATACCAGTTTTTTGAGATCGCAGCGCGAAGCTGCTCTTTGTTAGCAAAGTCATCTGTAGACATGCCACCATAAGTGATTTCTGCTAATACATCTTGACCTTTTCGAATGATCAGGTTACTCTCTTTGAATTGGAATGAGAAGTCTGTACTATTGCTAACAGTGTCTCCGAAAGTAACTTGCTCCCATTGTTTGGTACCAGTGTAAACGAATTTTCCTCCAGTTAATTGACTATTGGCGTGAAGGTCGGTTACTACATCATCAGATAAGGGTTGGTAAATTCCCTCAACAAAATTATCAAGTGGATAAGTCTCCAATGAAAAGGTTTGTAAGGTTGGGGGAATCACAAGGAGAGCAACTAAAAAGATTGTTGTAAATAGACGTTGCCAAAGGTTCATTAGTTTCCGATTGGCAAACATTTTTCTAGGTGTGGCAATGCTGGAAAAATATGAAAATGGATATGGTAGCATAAATTAGTCCTTTCATAGATATCATAGCCCACCCATAAAAAGGGAAAAGGGTGGGACAAGATTAACCCTTGTCGCCACCACTTGTAAGACCAGATACAAAGTTCTTTTGTAGGAAGAAGAATAGAATACTGATAGGTAGGGCAATCAGAATCGCACCTGCCGCAAAGTATGATATCTTAAGATTCTTAGGATCGCTGATGAAGGTTTGTAGACCAACGGCAACGGTATAGAATTCTTTTTCACGAAGCAAGAATTTTGATAAAATATAGTCCCCGAAAGGTCCCATGAAAGCCCAAAGTGCTTGTATCGCAATCATTGGACGAACTAAAGGCAAAACGATTTGCCATAAACGTCTGAAGTGACCAGCACCATCTAGCTTAGCAGATTCGTCTAATGAAATTGGAACTGTATCAAAATATCCTTTCATGAGCCAAGCATTCATTGGAATACCACCGCCAATATAAAGGAAGATAAGGAACCAGCTCTTGTTTAATGCATTTAGCATGAGGGCCATAACGAAGAAGGCGGTCAAGGCAGCCATCGTCGGTACCATTTGAATAATCAAGAAGAACACCAAACTTTGTTTACGAGCCATAAAGTTGTAACGGCTATATGCATAACCTGCAAGGACAACGATACTTGTTTGAACAATCATTGTAACGGTAGCAATAATCAGTGTATTCAAGTACCAAGTTCCATACAGCGTTTCATTAAACAAACCTAGGAAGTTATCAAACGTAAAATTAGTAGAACCATCCAATTTGAAGGCAACCACGTTACCAGATTTGAAGGCAGACATGACTGTAATCAAAAGCGGATAGATAATAATAATAGACAGTGCAATCAAATAGAGATAAGTTAAAATATGATTGAGTCTGCGTCTAAATGTTACAGATAGTTTCATCTTAAACATCCTCCATTTCGAATGCGTTTAGTTTCTTGAATGCAACCATTGAGATACTAATAACAATCAATGAGATAATCAAGGTAACGGCAGCGGCCATTGAGTATTGAGGGGATGTACCAGTTGTCAGTTTATAAATCCAAGAAATCAGGATATCTGTTGACCCTGCGCCACCACCGACACTACCAGGACCACCATTATTGAAGAGGTAAATGATAGAGAAGTTGTTGAAGTTGAATGTATATTGACTGATTAGAGTTGGTGCTGCGACAGCCAAGATCATTGGGAAAGTAATGTTGGTGAATTTTTGAATAGCATTAGCACCATCCATATAAGCAGCTTCGTACAAGTCATTTGGAATTGATTGTAGAATACCAAGTGTCAATACGTAGATATATGGGAAACCGAGCCATGCCTGCATCATAATCAAGGCGACTTTAGTCCAAAATGGATCAGTTTTCCAAGGGATTAAGAAATTATCAATAAATGGTAAGAATTTACTCAAGAAAGGTAATACTTGTGTATTAATGGCACCCACACTATCGTTAAACATGTTACTGAATGACAAGATAGTTACGAAGGCTGGAACCGCCCATGGAAGCAAGAAGATAACACCAAAAATACGTTTTCCTTTGATAAATGGTTGGTTTGCAATGATAGCTGTCAAGATACCGATAACAATTTGGGCAGTTGAAGCGCAAAGAGCCCAGATAATGGTCCATCCAAGTACAGAACCAAACGCTGTACGGAAAGTACTCAATTTCCAAATATTTGTAAAGTTAGTAAACCCAACCCAGTCTAACAATGCACCAGGAGGTAAATGCTTAAAGTCATAGTTTGTAAAAGCGATAAACAGTGTTACTACAACAGGGAAGATGATAGCAAACGTCATCGCAATATAAGATGGAATAATCAACAAGTAAGGGAAGCCATTTTCATAGACTCCTTTAATCATATCTTGCAAAGAAGTAGTAACTGGATGACCAGCATTCCATCGCTTAGCAGTACTGTGAGCATCTTTTAGGTTCAGTGCATAAAACGCCAAATAAACAACTGTTATAATCAAATGGAAAGAACCACGAATCAACATGAAAAGAGAGTTATCTTGGCCACGTTGACTACCTAAAGTGATGAGATTTCCGAGTTCACCAGCAGCAATTGTAATAAAGTAGATTAGAAAAGCAACCGACACCCCTAGAAAAATTAATCCCTTTGCTTTTTGTTTATTATAGATTTGCCCAAGACCTGGAATCAGGGACAAAAGGAGGGCCTTGCCTGGATTTTGTTTCATAGTCATAGTCTCCTTTGAGAATAGGAGTTAGTATATTATCCTAATTTTTATTACTAACACCCTTGAGTAAATTTAAGTAATAAAGTAGACTGGGAAGAATTCCCAGTCCAACTTTAAACTTGACTAGTTGCTGTGTTTTTGAGCAATCTCATCTTTAATAGCTTTTACAGCATCTGTTGCAGCAGTTTTAGCATCTTTAGCACCACTTGCTACTTCGAAGAGCATGTTACCAGCTGGTGTCCATACTGAACCCATTTCAGAGATGTTTGGCATTGGTTGAGCTGAAGCGAATTGGTTGATAACAGCAGTTGTCAACTCATCGTTTTTGCTTATTGCGTATTCACGAGCTTCAGTGTTAGCAGGAACTTCATTTGTAGCATCGTAAAGTGATTTTTGTTGATCTGTAGAAGTCAAGTAGTCAACAAATTTTTGAGCCAACTCTTGGTTTTTAGAACCTGTAGGGACAACCCAAGCTTTACCACCACCAAATGTTGCGTAGTTTTCGCCATTTGGAAGAGTTGGGATAGTAGCTACACCGTAGTTCACACCAGCTTCTTTATATGAAGCTGCTTTCCAAGGACCTTCGATGATTGCTGCAGCTTTACCTTCAGTGAATTGAGTATTGATCAAGTTGTTAGCAGCTGTGCTATCTTGAAGACCTTGAGGCCATTTTTCATACCAAGTTTTAGCATATTCAATCGCTTTAACAGCACCATCGTTTGCAAGACCGATGTCTTCTGGGTTAGTACCGTTATCACCGAATACGTAACCACCGTAACCTGCTAAAAGACCGTAAGTGTAGTAGAAGTTTGTCCAGTCAGCAAGGAAGGCAGTTGTTTTACCAGTTTCACCTTCAAAAGCATATTTGCTATCTTTAGCTAATTCTTCTAATTCAGCAAATGTTTTAGGTGCCGCTGAAACTAAATCTTTGTTGTAGTAAAGAACAAGTGTTTCGATAACTGCAGGTGAACCATAAACTTTACCGTCGTTTGTTACAAGAGCAGTTGTTGTATCATCAGTTTTGCTGCTGTCAGCAAGTGTCAATTCTGACAATTGACCTTCAGAACCAAGGCTACCTACGCGGTCGTATGGTGCCATCATAACGTCTGGAGCTGAACCTGATTGGTTATCTAATGACAAGTTATCCAAACCAGTCAATGCATCACCAGTCTTAACTGTAACAGTTACATCGTTTTCTTTTTCAAAAGCAGCTTTGACATCATTGATGTAAGTTTCATAACCTTGGTCAATGTAGATTGTCAACTCTTTGCTTTTGCTAGCAGTGCTAGATGAAGATGTTGAATCTGAGTTTGAGCAAGCAGCCAAAACAGCAGTTGATGCAGCTAGAAGAGCAACGCTCTTGAGAAGTGTGTGTTTCATATTTTTCCTCCAAGAATAAAAATAGTGATGATACGCCTGCTAGTTGCAAACGTTTTCCTAATGTGTCTATATTATACACCTATGCGCAGACGTTTGCAAGCATTTCTATAAAAAATTTTGAAAAAATTTTTTTAGTGCAATTTTGGGCAATTTGGGCAATTAGTTTATCAACATATATAATAGAAGAAAGTGAAATATTTCTCCAACTTTTAAATAATTAAATGAATATTGCTTGATTTGTTTAGACCTTAAGTATATAATATAACGAGAAAACGTTTGCACTATCTGTTATAGTGGGAGAATAGGGGATATAAATGAAACAACGCCAAAGTGGTGTGCTCATGCACATCTCATCATTACCGGGAAAATATGGAATTGGTTCAATGGGGCAAGCAGCTTATGATTTTGTTGATTTTTTAGTTCGCACAAAGCAACGCTATTGGCAAATTTTACCGTTGGGAACGACTAGTTATGGAGATTCTCCATATCAGTCATTTTCGGCGTTTGCTGGTAATACGCATTTTATTGATTTCGATATATTAGTCGAAAAAGGTTGGCTACAATCAGAAAATTTACAAGATATTGATTTTGGTCAGAATCCTGTAGAAGTAGATTACGCAGCAATTTTTCAAGCTCGTCGACCATTATTAGAAAAAGTAGTTGCGAATATCAAAGCGCAAGGATTGCCAGCTGAGTACGGAATTTTCTTGACGGAGAATGATTTTTGGATCCATACATTTGCTGAATATATGGCCATTAAAGAGCACTTCAATCTCAAACCCTGGACTGATTGGGAAGACCAAGGGGCTCGTTTGCGCCATCACGACACTTTGGAACACTATCGTCACTTGTTGGCAGATCGAATTGATTATCACCGCATTACACAATATTTATTCTTTTCACAATGGAAGGCTTTAAAGGCTTACGCCAATGCCAAAGGTATTGAGATTGTTGGGGATATGCCGATTTATATTGCGGCCGATTCTGCTGATATGTGGGCCAACCCTCATTTCTTTAAGATAGATGACGAGGGCAAGCCTAGTGTTGTTGCTGGATGTCCACCGGATACCTTTTCGGAAATCGGTCAGTTATGGGGTAATCCAATTTATGATTGGGAAGCGATGAAACAAGATGGCTTCACTTGGTGGGTTGCACGTTTACGAGAATCCTTCAAGTTATACGATATGGTACGTATCGACCACTTTATCGGCTTTGCCTCTTTCTGGGAAATTCCAGCAGGTGAAAAAACTGCTGTAAACGGGTACCGTGTCGAAGCACCAGGTTTTGAATTATTTGATACGATCAAACGTGAACTTGGTGATTTAAATATTATTGCTGAGGATTTGGGCTCTGTGACGGACAAGGTCATCCAATTGCGTGATACGACAGGTTTTCCTGGTATGAAAGTTTTGCAGTTTGCCTTTGACCCTGAGGGCGACAGCATTGAAATGCCACATAATCATTCGAATAATGTGGTGGCATATATAGGTACGCATGATAATGATACGATTCTTGGCTGGTATGAAAATGAAACGACTCCTGCTTCACGTGCATTCTTAGATAAGTATAGCAATCGATGTGATGATGAAACGGTCCATCACGCCCTCTTCCGCCTTCTCTTTGGATCCCCAGCCTTCATGGCTGTTGTAACCATGCAAGACCTACTTGGCTTAGACGGTTCTGCACGCATGAACTTGCCAAATACACTTGGTGGCAATTGGACATGGAGAATGACGGCGGATCAACTGACACCAGAGATTGAAGCGGAATTGCTAGACCTTACAGAAACCTATCGTCGTGTTAATGTGCATTTGGTTAATGAAAAATCAGAATAAAATGAACTCCTCTAAGTAACTGACTTAGAGGAGTCTCTGTTATCTCTGTTACGGACATAGAGCCAGTAACGAATCCAGTAGTAGGTGGTGTAGAGTAGGCAGGCTACGATAGTCCAAATGAAAAATGTATTCAGCACTTTAGCAAGACTTGGCAATAACCAGTTAATCAGTAGCGTAACTACAAAAATAATCACTCCGATATAGGTGGGTAATTTCTTCATGATTTTTCCTCCTTTGAATTTAGTATAACAAAATTATATTTGTAGTGAAATGAAATATATGATTGACAAAACAAAGATATAATGGTAAAATAATATAAGGAGGTTCATATGAAAAAACCAATTCATTTATATATTCTTGTTACTCTATCAGTTATCCAAAGTTTGTTAAGAGGATACTCAGCTTTTTTTGCAAAATATGATGAAGAATCGGCACGACAAATGTTTCAAAATTTGAACGTCACAGGACTAGATGAGACAATTTTTGATTACTTGAAAGAGTCATTTCTTTTCCAAACCAATATCATCAATAAGGGGTTAGTAGTTGTTCTTCTGTTCGCTGTGATTGCAACGATTGTGTTACTGTTTCTGAAACGAAATGAACAAGCTTCTTATACTTACTTGGGCTATCTTTTTGGAACTCTGGTGTTTTCAACCTATGCATTTATTGGTTCGAAAGGGGTGGCACAGGTTTATACCGATGCAGTCATGCGTCAAGGGGTAGAATCTCAAGCTATGCTTGGATATATTTTTCAAGTAGTGCTGTTTGCTATCTATTTTGGGATAACAATTTTCTTCCATTTGCGTAAACCAAAAGAAAAACCAAGCACAGCCGTTAATTCAACAGATATATAATTCAAAAAAGCGCAGTCGATAGATTGCGCTTTTGAGTTAAGAAATAGCTATGTAGCGTCGTATGCCTGAATAACTAATATAGCTAATCCACAGCCGACCATCAGCAGTTATAAGCTTGTCGTAGTGCACCGTGGCGCCGACATCGTAGTAGGTGATTTCAGGACTGGACAATTTCGGGGCATTTCGAATGCTGGAGCGTATTTTTACTCTATAGGTACCCGATGATGGGAGTTGGGGCAAGGAACTTGTTTGGTGGGATTGGCTCAAGGAATAAACTGGGATATAGCGCTGAACCCCTGAATAGCTGATATAACTAATCCAAAATTGCCCTTCAGCTTCTATAACCTTATCATAATATACCTTCTCACCGTTCTCATAGTATCCAACAGTCGTACTAGCCTGGGTAGCTTGAGATTTTATAGGAAGACGACTGGAAAATGTATAGACTCCAGTGGATGGAAGTTTTGGCAAGGCAGAAGAAGATAAATCCTTAAAGTGGATGTAGCCACTGACGGAGTTTCTATTAATGGTTCTGCGATTGTATTTGTACTGATAACCGTAGTTATACTCTTCAATTTCTACAATGTCTCCATATACTGCCGACACCCAAGCAACATGCATGGGCGATTCCCACCAAGCGATAGCTCCTACAGCAGGTATCATATCCACCTGATATCCCTCTTGTCTAGCGCGATGACCCCAGACATTGGCGTCACCATAGGCAGGTGGTAGTGTAAATCCGTTGACCGTACTGAGTCGAAAGGCAGAGAAAGAAGTGCACTGTCTGGTATAGAGTTTCCAAGGGTCTACGGCATTGATGGCAGTATAGGGATAATTATCCCCAAGAGTAGTGGCGGAAGCAAAAAACGACGAATGTATATGGAAATAGATGATACAAGCCGTTATCGCAAGTTGATAAATGGTCACTTTCTTTTTAAAAAGATTGTTCATGAATCCTCCTTCTAATAGATGTTGAGGTACTAATGATCCCTCTTGTAGTCATTTAGTTTATCTTTGATTACTTCGTTAACTTCGTTAACTCACTTTGCCGTACTTCAGTACAGTCTGCAGTTCGTTTCCTTGTACCAAAACAAACTAAACGACTATATCTATTTATTCGTAACGCCGAAAGCATTTACTTATAGAAATCAAGTTAAACTCCAACCAATAATTCGGCCAGAAGCTGGTATCGGAGGGGTAGAAAAAAGCCTCGGCTGGTGGCCGAAGGCTTTGATTACATTTTTTCTGGAGCTTTTACACCGAGGAGGCGAAGCGCTTCTTTAAGAACTACACCAGTTGCATAGGCCAGTGCTAGACGGCTATCACGCTCTGGGCTTTCATCTAAGATACGAGTATGTGCGTAATACTTATTGAAGGCTTGGGCTAGATTAATAGCATATTTAGCAATGAGAGATGGGTCAAATGTATCACCAGCACGTTCTACAACAGTTGAGAAGTTTTGGATATGTTTGATAATTTCCCAGCTTTCTGCGTCAGCTAGTTTGTAGTTGTTTTCTGTGCTTGGAACAAAGTTTGCTTTGCGCAAGATAGACTGGATACGGGCGTAAGCGTATTGTACATACGGACCTGTCTCACCTTCAAAGGAAATCATAGCCTCTAAATCGAAGTCGTAGCCGTTGTCACGGTCGGTTTTTAAATCGAAGAACTTAACAGCACCGACACCGACTGCATGAGCCACCTCTTCCTTGTTCTCAAGATTAGGATTTTTGGCTTCAATTTGTGAAAGGGCGCGTAAAATCGCTTCGTCAAGTGTTGGTTCGAGCAGGATGATGTTTCCTTTACGAGTAGAGAGCTTTTTCTTGTCCTTGGTAACAAGACCGAAGGTGACATGGGTCATATCGTCGCTCCAGTCAAATCCCATTTCCTTTAGAACAGCTTTCAACTGTTTGAAATGGTTGATTTGCTCTTGACCAACGACATAGATGCTTTTCACGAAGTCATAGGTGCGCTTGCGGTACATTGCTGTTGCTATATCGCGCGTAATGTAGAGGGTTGCACCGTCTGTTTTTCTGATAAGAGCAGGAGGAAGGTTGTAACTTTCAAGATCAACAATTTGAGCACCTTTAGATTCTTGAAGAAGACCTTTTTCTTCTAAGATTTGGATAGCCTCGTCCATCTTATCGTTATAGAAAGCTTCACCATTGAAGCTGTCGAAGTGGACGTCTAGTTTTTCATAGATACGGTTAAATTCAACCAAACTTTCATCACGGAACCATTGCCACAATTCCAAGGCTTCTTGGTCGCCATCTTCCAATTTTTTGAACCATTGGCGTGCTTCTTCATCCAACTCAGGTTTTTCTTCAGCTTCTGCATTGATGCGCACATAGAGTTTGAGGAGTTCTGAAATTGGGTCTGCTTCTACAGCAGTCTTGTCCCCCCACAGTTTGTAGGCAACAATCAGCATACCAAATTGTTTTCCCCAGTCACCCAAGTGGTTGATACGGATTGGGTTGAAGCCTAGTTTTCCATGAATATTGGCAAGAGCATCACCGATAACCGTTGAACGTAAGTGACCAACTGAGAATGGTTTGGCAATGTTTGGACTTGACATATCGATGGTAACATTGCGACCTTGACCGATATTGAGCTGACCATACTGGTCTTTCTTGGCAATCACATCTGTCAAGACTTGGTGGGAAATAGCATCCTTATCCAAGAAGAAGTTGACATAAGGACCAGTTGCAACAACTTTCTCAAAGCCAGTTGTATCAAGCTTTTCCACGATATCCGTTGCAATAGCCTGTGGCGCCTTTCGCTCCACTTTTGCAAGTGAGAAGGCAGGAAAAGCGATGTCTCCCATTTCTGATGATTTTGGTTTTTCTAGTAATGAATAAATCGTCTCAATGTCCAATTGAGGAAGGACAGCAGACAGTGTATCTGCTACCGTTTGTTTATGATTCATAAAAATTCCTCCAAGAGTTATTGATTCTATTTTATCATAATTCTAGGTCAATAGTTTGGAAAAATGTTATAATATTTCTATAAATATACATTTTGAGGTACAAGTATGAATAAAGTAGAAAGGCACGAATTGATTAAGTCAATGATTCGACAGGGGAAAGTTGGTCGACAAATTGATATTCAATTATGGCTAGAAGACCAAGGAATAACGGTAACCCAGACAACCCTGTCACGTGATTTGAGGGAATTGGGGGTTATCAAAGTTCATGAATCTGGAGAGTCCTTTTATGCACTAGGAGAGGATGACAGTCAAGGTCATTTTTGCCAATTATTAGCCCAGTATACGCGAAGTGTGAACCGAGCAAGTTTTATTTTAGTTTTACATTCTGAGCTCGGTGAAGCAGCTTTGATGGCTAATATTATAGATGAGGAGAAGCCAGAGACCATTTTGGGTACCGTGGCTGGAGCGGATACCTTGTTGGTCATCTGTAAAGATGAAATTTCTGCTCAGCACGTTGAGGAAGAAATAAAAAGTTTCTTATAAATAGTTAGAATGAGAGAATGTTAATGGCAACAGAAAAAATTTCTCCAGGAATGCAACAGTATCTGGATATAAAAGCACAATATCCAGATGCTTTTTTGCTTTTCCGTATGGGAGACTTTTATGAGCTATTTTATCAAGATGCGGTAGAAGCGGCACAGATTTTGGAATTGTCCTTGACCAGTCGTAATAAGAATGCGGAGAATCCGATTCCTATGGCGGGGGTACCGTATCACGCGGCACAACAGTATATCGACACACTTGTTGAATTAGGGCATAAGGTTGCTATTGCTGAGCAGATGGAGGATCCCAAGCAAGCAGTTGGGGTTGTCAAGCGGGAAGTAGTGCAGGTCATCACACCTGGAACAGTGACGGATTCCTCGAAAATGGGAGCTGACAGTAACTATTTGGTTGCGATTGACCGTCAGGGAGTGCAGTTTGCACTTTCTTATATGGATGTGTCGACAGGTCAGTTTTTTGTGACAAGTTTGGATGATTTTACAAGTCTTTGCGGTGAAATCCGCAATTTACGGGCACGTGAATTGGTCATCGGTTATGCTCTGTCAGAGGAAGAAGAGCAAGTTTTCTCTAATCAGATGAATTTACTCTTATCTTTTGAGGATGGGGTGACAGAGGATGTCCAATTGATTGATAACTCCTTGACAGACTTGGAAAAGGCTGCGGCGGGAAAACTCCTCAGCTACCTACATCGGACTCAGATGCGAGATCTGAGCCACTTGCAAAAGGTGGTCCATTATGAAATCAAGGACTATCTGCAAATGGACTATGCAACCAAGTCTAGTCTGGACCTGCTTGAAAACGGTCGGACAGGCAAGAAGCATGGTAGTTTGTACTGGTTGCTAGATGAAACTAAAACAGCCATGGGTATGCGACTATTGCGGACATGGATTGATCGTCCCTTGATTGACCTTAAGCGGATTGAGAATCGTCAGGCTGTCGTTCAGGTTTTTCTGGATTACTTCTTTGAACGGAGTGATTTGGTCGAGGCTTTAAAAGGTGTCTATGACATCGAACGTTTGGCCAGCCGGGTGTCTTTTGGAAAAATCATGCCCAAGGATCTCTTGCAGCTGTCCCAGACTTTGGGAAATATCCCAGCAATCAAGAATATCTTACAACAAATCAATGAGTCTGCTCTAGGCAATCTGGTAGCTGGATTGGACCCAATTCCAGAACTGCATGCTCTCATCAGCTCTGCTATTGACCCAGAAACTCAAGGGACCATCACAGATGGAAACATCATCCGTACGGGATTTGACGAAACGCTGGATCAGTACCGCCTGGTCATGCGTGAGGGAGCGGGTTGGATTGCGGAGATTGAGGCCAAGGAGCGTGAAGCGTCTGGTATCAACAATCTCAAGATTGATTACAACAAAAAAGACGGCTACTATTTCCATGTGACCAATTCCAATCTGGGCAATGTGCCGGACCATTTTTTCCGTAAGGCGACCTTGAAAAACTCGGAGCGCTATGGAACGGAAGAGTTGGCTAAGATTGAAGGGCAGATGTTGGAGGCGCGTGATAAGTCTGCTAATTTAGAGTACGAGATTTTCCTGCGGATTCGCCAAGAGGTTGAGAAGTATATCGGTCGCTTGCAGAAGTTGGCTCGGACTATTGCAACCATCGATGTTTTGCAGGCTTTTGCAGTTGTGGCGGAGCAGCAACATTTGGTTTGTCCACGCTTTACAGATCAAAGAGAACTGACCATTGAAAATGGTCGGCATGCGGTGGTGGAGAAGGTCATGGGCAAGCAGACCTACATTCCCAACTCTATTCATTTGAATGTTGATACACATATGCAACTGATTACTGGTCCAAACATGAGTGGTAAGTCTACTTATATGCGACAGTTGGCAGTTATTGTCATCATGGCGCAGATGGGTTCCTATGTGCCTGCGGATCAGGCTGAATTGCCGATTTTTGATGCTATTTTTACCCGTATTGGGGCGGCAGACGACTTGGTCAGCGGGCAGTCGACCTTCATGGTGGAAATGATGGAGGCCAACAAGGCGGTGCGTTTGGCGACAGATCGTTCGCTCATCCTCTTTGATGAGTTGGGGCGGGGAACGGCCACCTATGACGGTATGGCCCTGGCCCAGTCTATCATCGAGTACATCCACGACAAGATTGGAGCCAAGACTCTCTTTGCTACCCACTACCATGAGTTGACAGACCTTAGCCAGACCTTGGAACACCTAGAGAATGTCCATGTATCGACCTTGGAGAAGGACGGCCAAGTCACCTTCCTCCACAAGATTGCACAAGGCCCAGCTGACAAGTCCTACGGGATTCATGTCGCTAAGATTGCGGGAATGCCAGAGGAGTTATTGGAGCGGGCAGACAGGATTTTGAAGACGCTTGAAAATCAAGCTCCTACTGCACCAGCTAACCCAGCTGCGTCAGTAGTGGAAGAGCCGTCTGGTCAAATCGACCTCTTCGCAGACACGCCTTCTCATCCAGTCCTCGATGAACTGGCAAAACTAGACATCTACAATATGACTCCAATGGAAGTCATGATGAGGGTGGCGGAATTCAAGAAGAAACTATAAGACAATGAAAGTCAGGACAGTTGTTCTGGCTTTTTTGCCGTTTAGCTTAAGTAATCAACCATATAGCCAAAAGCCCTTGAAACCAGTAAAGAAATGGTGTTTAATAGGGACAGAAAGGAGAGAATATGAAAGTAAAACTAGATATTTCTTCAGAAATTTTAGAAGATATGGTGATAATTGAAGCCCAGTCTATGTCTGAGCAAATTACTCACTTGGTGACCTATATTCGGAATTTGGACAAGAGAACTACCAGTCTGAATGTAAAGAAAGGAGAGCAGATTTACCTTGTAGATTACGCTAGTATTGTAAGGTTATATCTGGAAGACAAAATCTTACTGGTGCAAACTCAGGAGGATTCCTTTACTTCCAATCTACGCTTGTATCAGGTCAAAGATATGCTTCCTGTACACTTTTTGCAAATTTCTCAGTCGGAAATCATCAATATTAGACAACTGGACCACCTCAAACTGACTCCAAACGGCCTGGTCAAGCTGGTCATGAAGAATGGTTCGATTACCTACTCATCCCGTCGCTATCTAAAAACCATCAAAGAAAGGTTAGGACTATGAAAAAATATATTTTATCCGCCAGTTTAGGCGTTTCAATTGGAACTATCATTTCCATCATCACTTCCAGTATTTTTGGACAGGGAACGTATCTTCCGCTCAATCCACTCTCAACCATGGGGGCTTACTATGTAGAGCATTTTAATCAGCCTACAGTCATGCTGATTTGTGTGCTTACTTGGGCGAGTATTGGTATCTTATTTCAGCTGGCAGACAAGATTTTTGAACAGGATTGGAGCCTTCTAAGAATGACAGCAACGCATTTTTGCATCACAGCTTTAGGTTTCACACCACTGGGTATTTTAGCTGGTTGGTTTCCACTCAATCTTGGCTCTCTGCTTCTCTTCTGGCTGATCTTTGTCTTGCTCTACGCTCTGCTATTTTTCCTAAATTATCGGAAAATGGAGCGGTATATCAAGGACATTAATAGTGGTTTATAGTATAATAAACACTATCTTTTAATTGGGGTGTGTTATGAAAATTATTTTGACGATTGTCTATAGTTTGGGGGTAGTGTGGAATACTCTCTATATTGCCTACAATGTCGGTAAACTTCCTTTGTTAAATTTGATTTGGCCAGCCGTGATATTAATCGCATGCGCCATCAATCTCTATTTTCTATGGAATAAAAAACAAGAGTCAGAGTAGGCTCTTGTTTTCAGGTGCTTTCAGAAAACGAACTATATCTTGTGTAAAAAAAAGAAAATTAACTTTTTATATACTAGATATTGAATTTTGTTTTGTGAAGTGCTACACTATAAGGAGTGAAATATTTGGAGGTTTGTCAGATGAGAGTACAAGAAAATGTCTTGCCAAGCATAGAATTGTTGGTATTAAAGCGTGATGGACGGAAAGTATCCTTTGAACAGGATAAGATTTTTTCGGCTCTTCGGCGGGCAAACCAAGAATTAGAACATCCTGTTTCAGAAGCAGGTTTGAAAATAGTATTAGAAGCTGTTTTGGCTGAAATTGGTCGCCGATATGAGAAAGATGTTCAAATTTACGAAATTCAAACGGTTGTTGAGCAAGAATTGTTAAAAGCTCATTTGTATGATTTGGCGGAGCTTTATATTCAATACCGAACACGTCGTGATTTTCGCCGTCATCAGGCTACCGACATCAATTTTGAGATCCATAAATTATTGAGCAAGGATCAAACCGTTGTTAATGAAAATGCTAATAAAGACGCGGATGTGTTCAATACCCAACGTGACTTGACAGCAGGAATTGTCGGCAAGTCAATCGGTCTCAAATTATTGCCAGCTCATGTGGCCAACGCCCATCAAAAAGGCGACATCCACTACCACGACTTAGATTACAGCCCTTATACACCTATGACTAACTGTTGTTTGATTGATTTCAAAGGTATGTTGGCACAAGGATTCAAGATAGGAAATGCGGATGTAGAAAGTCCGAAGTCTATCCAAACAGCTACGGCTCAGATTTCACAAATCATTGCCAATGTGGCTTCTAGTCAATATGGAGGTTGCTCAGCTGACCGTATCGATGAAGTTTTGGCTCCTTATGCGGAACTCAATTACCAAAAGCATTTGAAAGACGCCAAGGATTGGGTGTTGCCAGACAAGCAAGAAGAATATGCGCGTGCTAAAACGAAAAAAGACATCTATGACGCTATGCAGTCTTTGGAGTATGAAATCAATACCCTTTTTACTTCCAATGGACAAACACCCTTTACCTCACTCGGTTTTGGGTTAGGGACATCATGGTTTGAGAGAGAAATTCAAAAAGCGATTTTGAACATTCGTATCAAGGGTCTGGGGCGCGAAGGGCGGACAGCTATCTTTCCTAAGTTGATTTTCACCGTTAAGCGTGGATTGAACTTGGAGCCAGATTCTCCAAACTATGACATCAAGCAATTGGCGATTGAATGTGCGACCAAGCGTATGTATCCAGATATGCTTTCTTATGACAAGATTGTTGAGTTGACAGGTTCCTTCAAGGTGCCAATGGGCTGCCGCTCTTTCCTTCAAGGTTGGAAGGATGAAAATGGGCAGGATGTGACATCTGGTCGTATGAACCTCGGTGTCGTAACCGTCAACTTGCCACGAATTGCCATGGAGTCTGCAGGAGATAAGGATAAGTTCTGGGAAATCTTTGCAGAACGCATGGCCATTGCTAAGGATGCTCTGGTCTATCGTGTGGAACGAGTGAAAGAGGCAACTCCAGCCAATGCTCCAATTCTCTATCAATATGGAGCATTCGGCAAACGCTTGGCTAAGACAGATGCAGTAGATGAAGTCTTTAAAAATCGTCGAGCAACCGTATCTTTGGGGTACATTGGTTTGTATGAAGTCGCAACAGTATTTTACGGTGGCGAATGGGAGACCAACCCAGAGGCAAAAGATTTCACGGTGGATATTATCAAGAAAATGAAAGCCTTGGTTGAAGATTGGGCGGATGAATATGGTTATCATTTCTCAGTTTATTCGACACCATCTGAAAGCCTGACAGACCGCTTCTGCCGTATGGATACAGAGAAATTTGGCATCGTTAAGGACATTACGGATAAAGAGTATTACACTAATAGTTTCCACTATGATGTACGCAAAAATCCAACACCGTTTGAAAAACTGGATTTTGAGAAAATTTATCCTGCTGTAGGTGCTAGTGGTGGATTTATCCATTACTGTGAATACCCTGTACTGCAACAAAATCCAAAGGCTTTGGAAGCTGTTTGGGACTATGCCTATGACCGTGTTGGTTACTTGGGAACCAATACTCCGATTGACCATTGTTACGCCTGCGATTTTGAAGGTGATTTTGAGCCAACAGAGCGTGGTTTCAAGTGTCCAAATTGCGGGAATAGCGATCCTAAGTCGGTGGATGTTGTTAAACGAACTTGTGGATATCTAGGCAATCCGCAGGCACGTCCGATGGTAAAAGGCCGTCACAAGGAAATTTCAGCGCGTGTGAAACACATGAACGGGTCAAGTTTGTAAATCATAAATAAACAAGATAGGACTTCCACAGTTCCAGGTAGCTGTGGAAGTTTGTTATAAATGAACACAGGTTCGAAAATGAAAATGAGGTGAAAAGAATGGGAAAATATCAACTGGACGATAAGGGTAAGGCACTTATTGAGCGCTACCATGAGAAAAATTCTAACGTGAAGCAGGACAAGAAGTCTCGCGTACAAGAATTGTTAAAGCAAGCTAGAAATAAGAAAAAATAGTCATGGATTTTAAAGACATCAGCATACTTCATACCAATGACATGCATTCCTATATGGAGAATTTTCCAAAGAAGGCGCAACTAATTACGGACATTCGAGCGAGCAATGAGAAAAGAGGGATTCCAACCTTTGTTTTTGACAGCGGCGACCTCTTCTCTGGAAATATTTTCTTCAATATGTACCGAGGTGTGAAGGAAATCGAATTAATGAATAGAATTGGTTGTCATGCTATGACCTTGGGCAACCATGAATTTGACCACGGAGATGAGTTGCTTAGTCGTTTGAATGACTATGCTAAATTCCCCATTGTTTCAACCAATATTACCTATCGGAATCCCCATGAGGCTGAGGAATTGGTTCCAATTGAAGATAAGTTGGTCTTCGATATAGCTGGTCAGCCTCTCTACGTTCTTGGTTTAACGACCCTAGAGACAGAAGAAGTCGCCTCTCCATCGGAAAAAGTGGTCTTTGAAGACCACAAACAGGCCTTGAAACGAGTATTAACGGAGATAGAGGAAGATGCACACATTGTTTTGCTTAGCCACTTGGGTTATGAAGAAGACCTCCGACTGGCGAGGGAATTTCCTCAGTTGAATCTTATTTTCGGGGGTCATACCCATACGATTTTATCAGCACCGAGTCAGGTTGGAAATGTCAGTATTTTTCAAGCTGGTCAGTATGGGCGTTTTCTTGGTAATCTACTGCTTAGATGCTATGCGGATGGTAGTCACAAGGTCTTGTCCTATGACTTGGTGGAGATTGATAAACGAAAAACCGAAGACGAAGAGATTCGAAGAGTGATTGATCAGATGCAAGCAGAACGCAATGCACGCTTTGCACATCCCATTGCTCAGCTCCCAGCTCCCTTAGATGGGGAAAGGGACAGTATCCGTAACGGTCGATCAACTTTAGCCCCCCTCATTACGCAAGCCCTATTTGAACAGGCGGTTTCTTTCGGCTATCAGCCAGACGGGGCAGTTATCAATGGTTTTGGTATCCGAACATCCCTAAGTGCAGGCCCTGTTTACTATAGTGATGTCGTCAAGGTCTTGCCCTTTTCGAAGCGCGTGCTCCTAGTCAGCATACGGGGGGAGGACTTGATTTCTAGTCTCACGACAGGCCTTCATCCGCAAGTACATGGAATTCAACGTCGAGGAAATCGCTTCAGTATCAATGGCAGAGCAGTTGAGCCAGCCAAGAACTATCGGATAGTGACCAACTCTTTTGTTTGGTCGGGTAAGGACAACTACGATGAATTTCACAAAGCTATCATCATTCGTGACTTAGGACTAGATGTGGATATTCTAAGCAATTTCTTAGAAGAAAAATTTGGAAATTAAGAGGAAATTTTCATGAAAAAGATTGGAATTGCTGGCCTGGGTGGTATTTTTCAAAAAGCCTATCTACCATATTTACGAACGCTATCGGGAATTGAGTGGCATCTATTTACCCGCAACCAATCAGTTCTCGCCAAGATCGGGACTAGTTTGCCTCACAGCCAAACCTACACCACGGTTCAAGAGTTGCTTAACCTTGATTTAGATGGGGTTATGATCCATGTAGCCACAAAGGCACATATGGAAATAGCAGAGCTGTTCTTGGAAAAAGGCATCCCAGTCTATATGGACAAGCCATTGACAGAGGATGTTTACCACACAGCAACCCTTTATCAATTAGCCCAATCCAAGGGTGTTTTGCTGATGGCAGGTTTTAACCGTCGCTTCGCACCCACCATTCAAAATCTAAAAAGCAAGCCTGATAAGCGAAGAATTGTTGTAGAGAAGAATGAAGTCAATGACGTGGGAAGTCGAACGTTCAAACTATTTGACCTTTTTATTCATCCCTTGGATACAGCCCTTTATTTGCTGGATGACCAGCCACTTTCGGCTACGTATAGTTATCATCTTGAAAATGGACAGCTTAGTCAGGTTTTGGTTACCTTACAAAGTAAGCAAACTTCAGTCCTTGCCTCAATGAATCTTCAAGCAGGTAGCCGTAGAGAGATCATGGAGGTACAGACGCCTCAGGCCACTTATCAGGTAAAAAACTTAGAAGAATTGCGCATGTATACGGCCGGCCAGGAAATACTAGAAAGTTTTGGATCTTGGGATAGCACCTTGTATAAACGAGGGTTTGAAAGCATGGTGGATGCATTTTTAGATGCCTTAGTTACCAAGCAAAATCCAGTCAATCCTACATCCAGTTTGTTGAGCCACTGGATTTGCCATCAAATCGCACACGCTGAGCACCAGATAGGAGAATTACATGTCATTATCCCAACCGAAATTAACCTTGAGACGTCCGACACTGTCGGATAAAACCACGATTTTAGAAATGATTGCTGAGTTTAAGCGGGAAGAAAGTGCCATGGATGGTGGCTTCTACCAGATGGGTGAAGAGTATGAAAATTGGTTAGAGAAATTACAACTAGCTGAGGCTGGCCTGGCCTTGCCAGAGGGCTTTGTCCCTTATATCCAGTATGTTTCATTTGATGAAAGGGGCCAAGCTGTCGGTTTTCTCAATCTACGCCTACGACTCAATGACTTCCTGCTCAACAAGGGAGGCCATATTGGTTATTCTATCCGCCCTAGCCAACGGGGGAAAGGATTTGCCAAGAAGCAACTACATCAAGGCCTTCAGGAAGCTATTTCCAAAAACATTTCCCGAATTCTAGTGACCTGCTCACAAGAAAACGAAGCCAGTCGCAGAACGATTCTAGCCTGCGGAGGCATCTTAGAGGATATCCGCGAAGGGACAGAACGCTATTGGATTGATGGGAAGTAAGAAAGAAAAGCTACGAAAGCAAAATTGGAAAGGAATAAAAGTCGGTTCGGGCACCATGACTCGAGCTGACTGAAGCAACCGTATGGGGAATACCATCAGACATTCGTTTATCCTACAGAGGATGGATTTCCTTTACACTTGCTCAAGGTATCAGATATGAACAATCCCAAACCAAAAGAATGGAAAAGTGAGGAACTCAGTCAAGGACGCATTATCGACTATAAGGCTTTTAACTTTGTGGATGGTGAAGGCGTTCGCTGTTCCCTATACGTCAGCGGATGCATGTTCCATTGCGAAGGCTGCTACAATGTTGCAACCTGGTCTTTTAAGGCTGGTATTCCCTACACCCAAGAACTCGAAGACCGCATTATAGATGACTTATCTCAGCCCTACGTACAGGGATTGACCCTTCTTGGAGGAGAACCCTTTCTCAATACCGGGACGGTCTTACCCTTGGTCAAGCGCATTCGGAAAGAATTACCCAAAAAGGATATCTGGTCTTGGACAGGCTACACATGGGAAGAATTGATGCTGGAAACTCCAGACAAGTTGGAGTTGCTCTCGTATTTGGATATCCTAGTAGACGGCCGCTATGACCGAACCAAACGCAATCTCATGTTGCAGTTCCGCGGCTCATCTAACCAACGAATTATTGATGTCCAACAGTCCTTAAAAGACAGTCGTATTCATCTATGGGAAAAGCTGAAAGATAATGGATAAGAACCGTAGATCAAATTGGCGATATGAAATGAGAAGAATCAACACACAACCAGTTTCCCCCACAGATGGGAGCTGTTTTTTTTGAATAAGTGTTGGAAGGAATGAGAGATCGCATATGGTTTTTGCTAAAAAATTAAGCAAATTGTAAAAAATGGTAAAAAATCAGAAAAAATTTATGCTTTTTGAGTTAAAATACTTGCAAACAGAATACCATATAGGGTTTAATAGTAAAAGAGCTATTTTAAATGAGTGAGAGTTGTTAAATACATAAATGAAAACGCAAGCAAAAAACAGTAGAATTCGAATTTATATCTTAAGGTCGTAGACAAACTTCTCTCTATAAATCAGTATTTTTGTGAACTGGGTAACAGCTATATATGTCTCACTTCATTAAAAATAGTCCGGTAAGGCTAGTCCGTTTGAAAAGGTCTACAAATTAACATGTCAAACGTTTATCAGAATTTGCATGATAAAGAACAATGAGGAGTCGAATTGGAATAAAAAGCAATGGGTTTGATGTAAAATGAAGAAAATATAATAAATTTTTGAGCATAATTCTTTGAAGGAACCTCTAAAAACACCAGTAGAGCATCTAGAGCGTCAAATTTATCTTTAATCTACAGTTTATTTCTTGTAAATTTTTGTTTATGAGTCTTACTCAAGGCTATTTCCCAATTTTTGGGCGCACTAAGCCCATGATTTCAACCCTAGTCGTTTAATCTGTTCAAATCGAAAGATGTTATAGAGGAGGTTGGTTAAGGTCACATTTGTCTTTGCCCTATCCATTCCAATCCCTCTAAAGGTACTTCCCTTCATGCTATTTTCAATAAAACCAAAAACATGCTCAACTCGACAACGGACTTTGGCAATATGACGGTTAATGTTCTTGTCAGTATCGGTCAATGGTTTATTTCGGAAAGCACGACGGACGGTATGGTGTTGGCAGTTGTCAGGAACACTTTTCCCCACATAGGCACTATCATCAAATACAGGTTCGTTGGCATCACAAAGAGAAGCTAGAACATTGGAGTCATGTATACTAGCTGTTGTGACGCCATAATCTTTGATTAGCTTTGATTTTCTATCAACACAGACGTGATTTTTATAGCCAAAGTAACGAACACCCCCTTTTTGAGTCCAGCTCCCATCGATATCTTTTTGGCATCGTTTGGCTTTGTTCCAACCTTCTACAGTTTCATGCGCTTTGATTTTCTCATTTTCCTCACGGGAATTGCGTTGCTTAGGACATTCCACAAATGAAGCATCAACTATTTGACCTGTGTGGGCAATCAAACCTTCGTCCGAGAGTTGAGTATAGAACAAGTCGAATAATTCCTTTTCGCGACCTGATTGAGTCAAGCGATCTCGATAAAGCCAGATAGTTTTTGAATCTGGGACATTATCTTCGTGGCAACCAACGAAACGACGAAAGGATAAGCGATCAAGCAATTGATATTCCATAGCATCGTCAGACAAGTTATGTAACCGTTGAAGTAAAAGGACTTTGAACATCATGAGGTAATCAAGGTGAGGACGACCTCCACGACCAATAACTTTATTCTTGCGAGAAAACAATTCTGATAACAAGGGGAGAAAGAGTTGCCAATCCATGACAGCGTCTAGACGTTCCAATGGATTACCTTTTTCAGTGAGTTTTGACAAGATTTTTTCATCATCAGTAAATAAATGCATCGTGTTTAACCTCGTTTATCGAGTTTTATACTTGTATTTCTATTATCTCATTTTATAGGTTTTTTGAGGAGTTTTTAGAGGTTTAGAGGTGCCCTTGATAAATAAATAAACAAGGGTTATAATAATAATATAGAAGGGAACCTCTAATAGTTTACACAAATGCAATTCTTACTGATTGTTAACGCAGACACGAGAAGTGAGGGTATCTGATGTGAAAAATATTAGAAATATGTAATTATTTATGCTAACAATTTGCAAATAAGATAGATATTTGGAGGATCTTATGGAATTTTGGAATAAAAGACAACGCTTTTCTATCCGAAAACTGAATAATGGAATCGCTTCGGTATTGATTGGTATTGCTTTGGTGGGGGTTCTTGGAACAAACACTGTTAAGGCAGAGACACCAGCGACTGGTACTGAAGCGACTGCCACGGGAGGAGAAGCAGCTTCAGGTACTGAGACGACTGGAACTCCTGAGTCAGGAACGACGCCAGCAGCTGCAGAACAAGCAACTCGTCAGGCAACGATTAATTATGTCGTTGTCTACAAAGATGCGAGTGGCAAGGAACTTTACCGTGTCCAACGGACCACGACCACAGAAACAACTGAACAAAGTTCCGCTTCTGCGACTATTCCGGTAAATGCTACTGATATGACAAGCGCATCTGAGTTGGCAAACTATGAATTGGCTGAATCGGATAGCAAAGAGGCAACGGTAGCAGAAGGTGCCAATACAGAGGTAACTTTTACCGTTAAACCGAAACAGAGTCAAGTGGCGATTAAGTACTTTGTTGTCTATAAAGACGGAGACGGAAAAGAAATCTATCGTCGTGAAGAGACTCAGACTGTTGAAAACGTTCCTGCAGGTACAACAGCTTCAGCAAAAGTAACGGTGGATGCAACAGATATGGTATCGGTTGCCGACCTTTCGTCATATCGTTTGGAGGGAGAAACGTCTCAACAAGCAGAAGTGACCGATGGTGGTGCTAACGAAATTGTTTTCAAAGTGTCTCGTCGTACACGTAAGGTAATTATCAAGTATTCCGTTGTCTATAAGAATGAAAACGGAGATGCAGTTTACCGAGAAAACAAAGAAAAAGAAGTTGAAACAACTGATGAAGTTGCAACAGCAACGGTAGAAGAAGCACCGGTAGACGTCAAAACGGTAACCGCCCTGAATGGTTATAAATTATTAGAGCCTGTGGCTAATCAAACGATGCTTATCACTGAAGGTGCGACAAATGAAATCACCTTTAATGTAGAGGATGCTACACCAGCAGATACAGGTACTGAAGGTACGGATATTACAGCTGTTGAATTCTATAGCAATGATGAGCTCTTGGGAACTCAGTATGTTCGTATCGGAGAAACCTTGCGGAAACCAGGCCTTCCTTCCTCAGGGGAAGATGTATTCTTGGGATGGTATATCGAAGGTGAGGATACCAAAGTTGACTTTACAGCACCGACGAGTTTCAAAAAAGATACTACCGTTGGTGGAGACAACAAAGAATTAGTTCGTATTGTAGCGCGTTATAATAACAGCCGTCGCGTTGTCTTTAAAGATGATGAGGGTGTCATCATTCGTGTTAAAGAAGTGCAGGCTGGTAAAACGGTAACTGATAAAGATGTCGACATCATATCGAAAAAAGATTCAACAGTCTTTTCTCATTGGTCAACAACAGCTAACGGTGCGCAAGCGTATGACTTTAGCACACCAGTTACGAACGACTTAGAACTTCATGTGGTTGTTAAAAATCAGAAAATCATCAACTTTGATTCTGCGGGTGGTACTGAAGTTGACAATATGTATGTTGATAATGGTTCTTTAGCCAGCAACTCCCCTGGAGGGAAGTTACCGACTCCAGAACGTAAAGGTTATGATTTTGTTCAATGGTTGGATAAGTCTACAAATAAGGCAGTAGATGTTAATGCCGAAGTAACACGCAATTACAATCTTAAGGCGCAATGGCAACCACGTACAGATACACCGTATAAAGTTGTTCACATGGTAGAAACACCTAGTGGAACACGGACATTTGCTGGTATTAATTATACTGTTAGCTCTGTTGAAGAATTGACAGGTACGACAGAGGCTATTATCACATTTACCATGCCGAGTACTCTAGCGGCTGAGTATGTTCTGTCAAGTAACCAAGAACCATCTGTTACGATTAATGGAAACGGTGAGTCTGTTTTGAATGTGTATTATGAACGCAAAAAAACAAAACTGAAAGTCATCTATGCGAAGCGTAATCCGCATGGTAATATCATGTTAAAAAATGGAAGGGGTACCAAATATAAAAACTCAATTCCATCAGAGGCAGATATAAAAGAAGAGGATATTGACTATATTACAGAAGAATATAGTGTTAAGTGGTATGAAGAATTAACTCCATATCTTAGCAAGACCAATGTCGTTTCTTGGTATAATGTAACGCGCGAGCGCTACTATACTCGTACAAATTTGCCTAAACGTAATCTTGATGAAGACATTAAAGAAGATGTGTTTAGGCAAATTAATGCAACGCCTACCGTAAAAATGGTGGACTATGATACAAATAAGGAGTTTGCTTCTTTCAAAATCAATGGGGTTGCTGGTAGCCCATATTTTTACACCCCTATGGAAGGTTATGACTTTGTTAAGTTCAAAAATGAGGCTGAAAGAGTTGATAGAACACCTCTTACGAAAGAAGATATGACTGTCTACTATCGTAAACAGCATTATGATGTCAAGTTTGTTTCCAATGATGCAAACGGAACGGTCGAGACTAAAAAGTTAGCCTACCTAGACTCAGTAAGTCCGGTTGTTCCGTCGGATTATAAGCAGTATGTTACGAAGAAAGATGTTTCCGGTGTAACTTATCTCTTCAAAGGGTGGTATGATACCGAAAACGGCTTAGGCGATCCAGTTGATTTTTCTAACATTAAAATGCCGGCTGGTGGACTGGTTTACTATGGTATCTGGGAAAAAGAGTTTATTCCTGTTATCGTCCATAATGAAACCGTTCTTGATACGAGTGTTTCGAATGATAAATACGTGCTCTTGGTTGATCCAGGTAAAACAATAACTGATAAAGGAGCAGTATTCTACGGTGTTCTCGATAGCGATGGTTCTGTTAAAGTTGATCCAAACGGAACTCCGATTGTAGATACTAGCCGTACCTTCGATGGCACACTTACTGTGAATGACAAGCTTAACTATGATGGCACTACCTTGCAACCAGAATGGTATAGACTTGTTAATGGCCGTTTGGAAAGTGTAAACCCATCTACGCTACAAATTTCTAAGCACGGTACCATCTATGTACCTGTTTGGAACTACCCAACCAAAACCCTTAACTATAATGCCAATGGTGGTGCAAATCCTCCAACAACTTCAGACTTGAAGTTCAAAGAAAATATCGCGATTGCTGATCCAGGTGCTATGACACCACCGAAAGAGGGGCTTGTCTTCGTCGGTTGGAACACAAAAGCAGATGGAAAAGGAACGCGCTATTTACCTAAGCATAAGCTTCAATTCAACGATTTTGCAGGAAGTAGTTTGGAGCTTTTTGCAGAGTGGGTTACTGATCCTTTGACTGATAAAGTGACTGTGACCTTTGATCCAAATGGAGGAAATGGTCGTGTTATCAATACAGAATATCGTAAGAATCAAGCTTTCTACGTTCGTAATCAAGGATACAACCGTCCGGGATATAATTTGATTGGATGGACCACAGACCAAACATCAACGACTAGTCAGTATAAGACAGGGCAAAAAATCTCGGCTGATCACATGACCTTGTATGCGCTCTGGGCGGAAAAACTAAGTGCAAAAGTAGAGACCTCAAATGTTTTTATTGATAAAGCAAAAGTTGACTCAGATAAAGTCGTCGTTACCCCTAATTATACAGAAGCCAAACTAACTTCAAGTGCAATTTATGGCTTATCTGTTGATGCCAATGGTGTCATTGTGGGAACACCTAAGGCTCCAAGCTGGTACGGTGTAACTGATGAGACCCGTGATGTTAAGATTCCTGTCCGCGTTTCCTTGAGTGTTAGCCGACCAACTGGTAATTCAACCTCTGAAGTTGTCACAGTTTATGTTCCGGTTACAATTCAACGTGACACGGACGGCGATGGCGATCCAGATGTGACGGATCCGGATGATGACAACGATGGTATTCCAGATGGAGAAGACAGCACACAAAAAGTCTTCACCAAATTAACAGCAACAGGAAAAACCAAAACAGTTACTGAAAAAGCGCGTATTGCTTCTGAAAAAGTTGTTGATAGCAATAAGCCGTACACTAAAGGCGTTCAAGGAACTTTACCTACAGGTTTGACAGGCGTTTCAATCAATGATCGTGGCTATATAAGCGGTGCAGCTGTTGTTACAGATTGGGCGAATGACAATGAAACATCACGTACATTCAGTATTCCTGTGACGGTAGAGAGCTACAATGCATTAGGTAATCGCGTAACAACTCCTGCAGGTATCTTAGAAAGCGTTGATACAGTTGTTGTCCTCACGGTTCAACGTGACACAGATGGCGATGGTAATCCAGATGTGACCGATCCAGATGATGATAACGATGGTATCAAGGATGAGGATGATAAGAATCCGAAGACACCAGATACCAACCTTCCAGTGATCACAGCAGATGATGCGACCGTCACAGAAAAAGCACCAATCAGCCCAATCCCAGTAACGGTTACCGATGAGGATGATGAGACCATTGCCATCGATCCAAATGATGTGACTGGCTTACCAGATGGCTTGGTCTACAACCCAGCGACAGAAGCGATTGAAGGCACACCAACGGTTTCCGATTGGGGCACAACGGAAGAAAGCCGAGACTTCCCAGTAGAAATCAAGGCAACCGATGGAGCTGGTAACGAAGCTACTAAGACCATCACGATCACGGTTCAACGTGACACAGATGGCGATGGTAATCCAGATGTGACCGATCCAGATGATGATAACGATGGTATCAAG